>CAXUEN010000021.1:0-15477 GCA_964249945.1 uncultured Caulobacteraceae bacterium
CCAGAGCAGGTGCGTGGCCACGCCACTGTAAGGTTTCCACAGTTCGGCCCGGGCGTAGAGGGCCTTTTCGCTCAGCCGCGTCCCGGCCCGCTCCAGCACCCGCACCGCCTCCTGCAAGGCCAGGTCGCCGGCTGGAAAGGCGTCTAGCCGCCCCTCGCAGAACAGCAGGTAGACCTCCGCCGTCCAGCGGCCGACGCCCTTAAGCGACACCAAGGCGGTGATCGCCGCCTCGTCGTCCAGGGCCGTCAGCGCCTCCAGGTCGACTGTGCGTCCAGCATGGGCGGCGGCGATGCCGAGCGCGTAGCGCGCCTTGGGCGTGGACAGGCCGAAGGCCTTGAGCGCGGCCTCGTCGCGCGCCAGCACCGCCTCCGCCGTCACGTCGCCGAGACCCGCCACCACCCGCGCCCAGATCGCGGCGGCGGAGGCGACGGAGACCTGCTGCTCGGTGATCAGCTGGACGAGGCCCGCAAAGCCCGCCGGGCGCGCGCGCCAGTCGAAGACAGGCACATGCGCGTGCGCCTCGGCGAGCACGGGGTCGCGCGCCGCCAGCCAGGTGCGGGCGTCTTCGATCTGGCGGGCTGTGGGGCAGGGCAATGGCGATCCTCTGTGCCTCAGGCCTGGTTCCTCCCTCGCCATGCAGGGGGGGGGGAGAAGATCAGTACGCCAGAGCGCAGCCGTCGGCGCGCATCTCGCTGGCGGCGGACCAGACCCGGTCTGAGCCGTTCATGCGGTGCTCGATGCATTCGTAGCGGCCGAAGCCGCCGTCGGACTCGCCCATGGGCCAGCCCAGGGCGATTAGGGCCGCCCGGGCCGCCGCCGGCACGCCGCTCTCCAGCCGCAGCACGCCGAGCGGGCCTAGGTGCGGCGGATCCTCGCCCATGGACTGGGAGGAGCCCTCGTGATGCCAGCGGGGGCTGTCGCCGGCGGCCTGGATGTCGAGGCCGTAGTCGACGCGGTTCACGATGATCTGGGTCTGGCCCATCGGCTGCATGTCGCCGCCCATCACCCCGAAGCTCATCCAGGGCGCGCCGTCCCGGGTGGCGAAACCCGGGATGATGGTCTGGAACGGCCGCTTGCCCGGGGCATAAAGGTTCGGGTGGCCGGGCTGAAGTGAAAAGAGCTCGCCCCGGTCCTGGAACATGAAGCCGAGCGTCTTCCAGTCCGCGTGGCCGCCCGGCGCATCCGAGACCAGGCCCGATCCCATGCCGCGGAAGTTGGACTGGATCATCGACACCATCATCCCGTCGGCGTCCGAGGTGGTGAAGTAGGTGGTGTCGCCGTGGCTGGGCGCCTGGCCCGGATAGACGGGGGTGAGGATGCGGTCGGGGCGGATCAGCCTGGCCCGCTCGGCGGCGTAGGCCTTGGAGGTCAGCCACGCGAACGGCACGCGGCTGAAGTCCGGGTCGGCGTAGTAGCGGGCCCGATCCTCGTAGGCCAGCCGCTTGGCCTCCGCCTGCAGGTGGATCGACAGCGGGGACTGGAACCCGGCTTGGCGCAGGTCGAAGGTCTCGACCATGTTCAGCATCTGCAGGGTGGCGGCGCCCTGCGTGTTCTCCGCCATGCCGTAGACCTCCACGCCGCGGTAGGTGGTGCGGAGCGGCGTGTTCCAGACCGCGTGGTGGCGTCTCAGGTCGTCTGCGGACAGCCAGCCGCCGATGCGTTCGAAATAGGCCCCGATGGCTTGCGCGATCGGGCCGTCATAGAAGGCGTCGCGGCCGCCGGCGGCGATCATGCGGTAGGTCTTGGCCAGGTCCGGGTTGCGGAACACGTCGCCTTCCGACGGCGCCTGGCCGCCCGGGGCGTAGACGTGGGCAGCGTTGGCGGTCTCCTCCACGCCTGAGCCCGGGCTCACGAAGGCCTTCATGTTGCGCTTGATGTAGTAGCCGATCACCTGGGGGACGGGTGCGCCGGTCTCGCAAAGGTGGATGGCGGGGGCGAACAGCTCGGCCCAGGGCAGCTTGCCGTACCGCTGGTGCAGGGTCCACCAGGCGTCCAGCGCACCGGGCGTGGAGACGGTCAGCGCGCCGACGTGGGGCAGGACGCCGGTGGGGCAGCGCACGCGCACGGTCTCCAGCGACAGGCCCTGGGGCGAGCGGCCGGAGCCGGCGAGGCCCACCACCTTGGCCTGTCTCGGGTCCCACACCATGGCGTAGCAATCGCCGCCGAGCCCTGAGCTGGTGGGCTCCAGGAAGCCCAGGCAGGCGTTGGCGGCGATGGCGGCGTCGACGGCCGAGCCGCCCTTCTTCAGGGTCTCGATGGCGGCGAGGGTGGCGATGGGGTGCGCCGTACCGGCGGCGCCGGAGAGGCCGAAGGCGGCCGAGCGGGTGGAGAAGCTGGCGCCCGACGGACGGTCGCCGGCGTGCACGTCCGGCCGGATGAAGCGTTCGGCGCCTGCGGGCTGGAAGCCAGGGGGCGCCGCCGGGGGCGGGGGCGCCCCGCCCTGGCCAGGCCCGTTCGTCTGGGCGGAGACGGCGGAGGCCGCTGCGGCGGCGGGAAGGGCGGCGAGGAAGGATCGACGGCGCAAGCGAGGAACTCCGGCCTACAGGCCGCGGCGACGATGCCGCCGCGCTTGGACGGTGTCCAGCTTTCGAGACCTCGGAAACGACTGCGGCGCGCGAAGGCTCTCGCCCTCGCGCGCCGCCGCCGGATCGGGGCTGCTTAGCCGCGGAACAGGCTGAGCAGGTTGGATGAGGACGAGTTGGCGATGGACAGGGCCTGGACGCCGAGCTGCTGCTTGGTCTGCAGGGCCTGCAGGGTGGCGCTCTCGGCCGCCACGTCGGCGTCCACCAGGTTGCCGACGCCGCTGGTCAGCGTGTTGCTGAGGTTCGAGACGAAGGTCAGGTTGGTGGTCACCGCGTTCGACTCGGTGCCGAGCTTGGCCACCGCCGCGTTGACGTTGGTGATCGAGGCGTTGATCGTGGTCAGCAGGTTGGAGGCCTGGGTGGCCGTGGTGAAGCTCGATCCCGCCGTCACTGTCAGGTTCTGACCGCCGAGCGCCAGGGACTGGGCCGCCAGGGTGATCTTGTTGCCGGTGCCGGGCCCCGACAGGGCGTACAGCGTCGCGCCCCCGGTCTGGATCATGTTGGCGCCGTCGAAGCTGGCGTTGCTGACCGCGTTCTTCACCTGGCTGACCAGCGACTTGAAGTCGGAATTGATCGCCGCGCGGTCGGTGGACGACAGCGAGGTGTCGGATGCCTCCAGCGCCTTGGACTTCATCTGGTTCAGCAGGTCGGATATGGTCTGGCCGGCGGTGACCGCCACATCCAGCACCGAGGAGGCGCGGTTCAGCGAGTCCGTCACCGCGCCCAGCGCCGAGACCTGGGAGCGCTGGCCCTGGGCGATCGCCCAAATGGAGCCGTCGTCCTGGGCGCCGGCGACGCGGAGGCCCGTGGAGACCTGGTTTTGGGCGTTCTCCAGCGAGGCGTTGGTGGAGTTCAGGGTCTGGAGCGCCACCATGGCGCCCATGTTGGTGTTGATGCTGTTCAGCGACATGACATGTTCCTGTCAAGGGATCGGCGTATTCGACGCCGACGAGCGCATTTTGCGCCCGCATGACAAGCTATGACGTCCGGGTCTTAACAGGCGGTGCTATGGACAAGGTTAATGGAAGGTTAGCTCCGCCTTCGGCTGAGAACCGCTCGGCCCCACGTCTAGACCGGTTCTGATCAGAACGGGATGCGTGTTCCGTCATAGGCGTAGAAGCCGCCGCTGTCCTTGGGGCCGAGCCCCTCGATCACGTCCAGCAGCCGCGTCGCCGAATGAGCGGGGGTGAAGAGCTTGTCCGCCGCCACGTTGCGCTGGAAGGGCCGGCTTAGGGCGGTGTCCACGGTGCCGGGGTGCAGGGCGACGCAGACGGCCTGCGGCCGGGTGCGGGCGAGTTCGACCGCCAGGGTGCGAACCAGCATGTTCAGCGCAGCCTTGGACGCGCGATAGCCGTACCAGCCGCCCAGCTGGTTGTCCTCTATGCTGCCGACCCTGGCGGACAGGACGGCGAAGGTCGCGGGGCGGTCCTTAGGGAACCGCGGCAGGACGTGCTTGGCCACCAGGGCCGGCCCGACGGCGTTGACCTGGAAGCTGCGGGTCAGGGCGTCGGCGTCGAGGGCGTTGAAGCTGCGCTCGGGCGACACGCCTTCGCCCTGCAGCCGGCCGCTCGCCACGACGACGAGGTCCAGCTCGCCCTCGATGCTCCCCATTGCCGCCGCGATGCTCGCCTCGTCGATGACGTCGATCCGGCCACCCTGCGCGTCCGGAGGGACCTCTGTGCTTGAGCGGGACAAGGCGTGGACGTGCGCCCAGCCGCCCCGGGCCAGCAGGTGGGCCACGAGCGCCCGACCGATCCCGCCGTTGCCGCCCACCACCACCGCCGTGCGCCTCTTGGACGATGGCGCTTCAATCATGGCTCAAGGTCCGGGCTCAAGGGCCGGATCGGCGTCAGAGCGCATCCTGACAGACACGAAGACAGGCATTTGACATCCCTGTCGGCAAACTTGGACGGTTTTTCCACTTTTGAGGAAATGCTTTTCCGGAAGCCGGATTTTATGTTACAAGACTGGAACAAGGACCTGCCGGCAGAGTCGGCCTTGCCAGAGGAGACGACACAGATGCTCTCGGCTCTTAGCCTCACAGGTGCGATCGGCGCGGTGGCAGCCATCGCCATCCCGGTGACCCACATGCTGGTGTACGGGACGTTCGGCTTCCTCGGCATCTAGCCAAGAGTTCGGCCGGTTGTGGGAGGCATGGGCTTGAGGCTCGCCGCGTAGCGCCGCCAGTTGTCCACGTAATGCGCCGCGCCAGCTGCAAGCTGGGCGCGTCTTTGTTCGTCAAGCTCTCGCACGATCCGCCCAGGTGCGCCGAGCACCATGGCCCCGTCGGGAATGACCTTGCCCTCACCGATCAGCGCCTTGGCGCCGATCAGGCAGCTCCGGCCGATCCGGGCTCCGTTCAGCACCACCGCCCCGATCCCGATCAGGCTGCCATCGCCCACCTCGCAGCCATGCAGCATGGCCAGATGGCCGACCGTCACTTCGCGTCCCAGCGTCAGCGGCGAGCCCATGTCGGTGTGCAGCACCGCGCCGTCCTGTACGTTGCTGTTCTCGCCGATGGTGATCGGCTCGTTGTCGCCGCGCAGCACCGCGTTGAACCAGACGCTGGCGCCGCGGTGCAGGACCACCCGCCCGATCAGGGTGGCGTTGGGCGCAACCCAGCAGTCGCCGTCCCCGGGCGTCTCGACCTCCACCCCGTCCAGGGAATAGAGGCCGCTCACGCCCCGTCGCCGAAGGGATGGTCGGTCAGGGCCTGGGAGGCGTCCCAGAGCCGGGCCGCAGCAGCCGGGTCCGCCGCCCGCTTAGAGATGTTCGCCGGACCGGGCGGCCCCTTGATCTCGAACGCGCCGGTGGGTCCCCAGTAGCTGGCGTGCGGCAGGTCGGGCCGGGTGGCGGCCAGCAGGGTCGGCAGGGCGCCCGCGGCCGCGCTGTGGGAGAAGATCGGCGCGACCGCGGCGCCGAGCTTGGCCATGGCCTTGGAGCCGCCGCTCATCAGGTTGGTGGTGGCGAAGCCGGGATGGGCGGCGGCGCTGACCAGGCCCCAGCCATGCCGGTCGCTGCGCCGCTGCAGCTCCAGGGCGAACATCAGCATGGCGAGCTTGGACTGGGCGTAGGCCGGAAACGGCTTGTAGCCCTGCTTGGACTGCAGATCGTCGAAATTGATCTTGCCCGCCACATGCGCCAGGCTCGACAGCATCACCACGCGAGGGTTCGGCCGGCTGCGCAGCGCCTCCAGCAGCGAGCCGGTCAGGACGAAGTGGCTGAGGTAGTTGACGCCGAGCTGCATCTCGAAGCCCTGGGCGGTGGCCCCCTGCGGCACGTTCATGATCCCCGCATTGTTGACGAGGATGTCGACGTCTTGGGCGTTAGCCCGCTGGGCGAGGCTGCGCACGGTGGCGAGGTCCTTCAGCTCGACCGACTCGAAGCTGACGTCGGCCCCGGGCTGCTCGTCCCGGATGCGCTTCAGCGCCGCCTCGCCCTTGCCCGGATTGCGGCCAGCCAGCAGCACCCGGGCACCGCGGCGGGCGAGTTCGCGGGCGGTCTCAAGGCCCAGGCCGTCAGTGGCGCCGGTCACCAGCGCCGTGCGGCCTTGCAGGTCGGGGATGTCGGCCAGCGTCCAGGCCATGGGGCCTCCTGTCAGCTCGATGCGCGGGCTGGCGCCTAGCCCGCCTTGTCGGCCAGCGCCCTCAGCGTCTGTTGCTCTATTTCGCCCAGTTCCGCCAGGGTTTCGGTCACGGCGGCCCGGGTCTTTTCCAGCTCCTCGATCCGGTGGCGGACCCGGGCGAGCAGCTGACGGCGCTGCTCCACGTGGGTGGGATCGTGGTCGTAGAGGTCCAGGAACTGCTTGATGTCGCGCAGCGAAAAGCCCAGCCGCTTGCCGCGCAGGATCAGCTGCATGCGCGCCAGCTCACGCCGGGTGTAGACCCGCGTGGCCCCGGCCCGGGCGGGTGAGATCAGGCCCTTGTCCTCGTAGAAGCGGATGGCGCGGGCGGTGACGTCGAGCTGCTCGGCCAGTTCGGTGATGGTCAGCAGACGCGCGACCGGCTCTTCAGCGGCGTGCGCGTGCGCCATGGCCGATACTCCCCCTGCTCGATCGACAGACCTGGGGAGTGTGCGCGAGCGATCCACGGGCGGCAACGCCCGTGCGCCGCAAATCACGCCGCGGAGCCGCGTTTCCGGGCTTCCTCGGCCACCAGTTCCTTCTTGGAGAGCTTGCCGATCATGGTGCGGGGAAGTTCGTCGCGGATCTCGATCTCCCGCGGCATCTCGATCTTGTTCAGATGCCCGGCCAGGAAGCTCTTGATCTCCTCCGGGGTGGCGCTCTGGCCGTCCTTCAGGGTGACGAAGGCCTTGGGCGCCTCGCCGCGATACTCGTCCGGCACGCCGATTACGGTTACGTCGCGGACTGCGGGATGCTGGTAGATAGCTTCCTCGATCACCCGGGGATAGACGTTGTAGCCGCCCGCCAGGATCAGATCCTTCTTCCGGTCCACCAGGAACAGGAAGCCGTCCTCGTCCATGTAGCCGACGTCGCCGGTGCGCAGCGCCCCCTCGACGAAGACCTCCTCGGTCTCCTTGGGCTTGTTCCAGTAGCCGCGCATGACCTGCGGGCCGCGGATGCAGATCTCGCCCTTCTCGCCCAGGGCCAGCACGCGCTTCGGGTCTTCCGGGTCGCGGATTTCGACCTTCGTGCCGACCATCAGCACGCCGACCGATCCTGGCTTGCCCGGGCGGTCCAGCGGGTTGGTGCTGACTACCGGCGAGGTCTCGCTGAGGCCGTAGCCCTCCACCACGGTGCAGCCGGTGAGCTGCTCGAAGCGCGCCTTGACCTCCGCCGGCAGGGGCGCGCCGCCGGAGACGCAGTATTGCAGCGAGCTCAGGTCGCCCCGGGCGGGGGTGTTGTTGATGGCGCTGTAGATTGTGGGCACGGCCGGGAAGTTGGTGATGCGGCGGCTGCGGATGGTCTTTAGCGTCGCGCCCAGCTCGAAGCGCGGCAGCAGCACCAGCTCGGCTCCGATGGCGATGCCGTAGTTCAGCACGTAGGTCAGGGCGAAGACGTGGAAGAGCGGCAGCACGCCCGCGATCCGCTGGTCCGGCGTGATCTCGCCCACATGGCGGATCACCTGGGCGCAGTTCGCGGTGAGGTTCGCGTGGGTGAGGGTGGCGCCCTTGGGCTGGCCCGTGGTGCCGCCGGTATACTGGATCACCGCCACGTCGGAGGGCTCGACCTTGGGCAGGGTGGGCGCGGTGCGGTCCACCATCAGCTCGAAATAGCCGACGTGCCGCGCGTCGCCGCGCCAGCGGCCGAGGTCTGCGCGCTTGAACAGAGAGAACAGCAGGCCCTTGCCCGGCGGCAGGGCCGCGGCGAAGGGGCAGACCACGATCTTGCGAAGCCCCGCGACGCCCGCGACCTTGGCCAGCTTGGACTGCACCATGGCCAGATCGACTGTGACCATGACGGTCGTACCCGAGTCCTTGATCTGGAACTCCAGCTCCCGCTCCACATAGAGCGGGTTGAAGTTGACGATCACAGCGCCGAGCTTCAGGGCCGCGAAGTAGAAGATCGGGAAGTAGGGCGTGTTGGGCAGGCACAGCCCCACCCGGTCCCCGGCCTTCACGCCCAGCGTCTGCAGCCCCCTGGCCGCTCGGGTGACCAAGCCGCTGAGCTGGCCGTAGGTGTAGCGGCGGCCTAGAAAATCTATGGCGAAGGCGTCCGGCGTGCGCGCGACCGTCTGGTCCAGCAGGGTCGATATGGGGGGGGCAGGGATGCTGTCCGGCCCCGCGGCCTGGGCGGCCTGGGTGAATTCGGCGGCGGACGCCTGAGGGGCTGACGATGGCATGGCGTGACCTCCCGTAGATAGCGGCCCAGGGCGGCTGGGCGTGAGGTCAAGCCTCCCGCCTGCCGCCTCGTTGCAGGGATCAGAAGTAGATGCGGCCGCCGACCGACATGGTGACGGCGTTGGCGTTCACCTCGCCCTGGATGTTCACCGGCACCTCGAGCGAAGAGGCGACGTTGCCGTACTGGCTGGCGTCATGATTGATGTGGGAGGGGATGAAGTCGATGTAGGAGATCGCCCCGTCGAGCACGATGTGCGGCGTCGCCTTGTAGGAATAGCCGGCGGCGAAAAGGAAGCGGTCGCCGTCTGGCACCCGGGCGTCGCGGCCGTTGTCGGGCGTGGGCGTGGGGTCGTACTGCACCCCGCCGCGGACGGTCAGCTTCCTGGTCACCGCATAGTCGAAGCCCAGCGCCCCGTTGGTGGTGTCGTGATAGTTCTGGACTTGGTTCGGCAGCAGACCGCCCGGGCTGTTCAGCACGATCTGCTGGAACTCGCCCCAGCCGGTGCGCACCCCCTGGCCCTCCAGGGCCAGCCTGTCGGTCACCTGCCAGCGGACGCTGAACGTCGCCGCCCAGGGCGTGTTGAAGCTGGCCGAGGCGCCGTTGTCCCCATTCGCCAGCGCCAGGACGCCCTGGAGGCCGCTGATCTTGGCGTCGCCGTTCAGGGTGTGATTGATCTTGGAGCGGTATGCGCCGCCGATGGTCACCGCGTCCGTAGGATGCAGCTGTGCGCCGACATTGTAGCCGACGTCCCAGCCGTTGCCGCGCAGGTTCACCCGCCCGTCCGGCACGCCGGCTGCCTCCTGGGGCAGGGCGTTGGCCAGCAGGGCGTCGGTGTACTCGATGTTCGGACCCGCCCCGACGCCCAGCCACCGCACGGGGCGCCAGGCCAGGGTGGGCTGGATGTCGATGCTGGTCAGGCGAGTGGTCAGGGCGCTGTAGCGGGCGAAGCTGTCGGTGTCGTACTTGGTGGCGAAGCTGAACGGCGAGGTGACGGCCAGCCCGATCGACCACTGGTCGTTGATCCGCAGCGCACTGGCCGAGGCCGGGATGACGCCGAACTCCACCGGCTTGAAGGTGGTCTGCTCGCCGGAGACGGGCCGGGTCACGCCGCCCTGCGTGATGGTGGAGCCGCTGTTGCTGACCCGCGAGCTGGTGAAGATCGGGGTGAGGCTGCCAGATATCTCGCTCGAGGTGATGCCGGCGATGGCGGCCGGATTATACCAGAGCGACTCCGCGCCCATGTCCGCCGCTTCGCCGGAGAAGGCGCGGCCAGAGGCTTTGGTGGACTGATCTTCCAGGTAGAAGCCGGCGGCATGGGCCTGGTCGCCGACAGCGAGGGTCAGAACGGCGGCGCCCGCGAGCAGACCGCGTTGCAGAGGGGTAGCGATCCGGCTCAACTCGAAATCCTTTCGCGGCGCCGTGGCCGAGCGACGGCCGAACTGCGACATTCCGGGCGCGATGCGGCGCCATTTTTTTTTCGGCGGCTCCTATCCGGCGAACTGCCGCTAGCGTCAAGCGCCTGACGCGAAATTCTGCGATTGCGACAGAGCGAGACTCCGCAGCAACAGTCTTGCTGACGCGAGCGTCAAAATGACGGCTGGATTGATGCGGCGTTCTTGCCAAGTCCGCTCGCCGCTGTTATCTGCGACACTCGCTTGACGTATAGGTGAACCCTGCTGCGGCGCGGGTTCACAGGAGACCTTGAGGCATGACCAACGTGGTGATCGCGGGCTACGCCCGTTCGCCGTTCCATTTCGCGGGCAAGGGCGAACTGGCGCGGGTGCGCGCGGACGACCTCTGCGCCCAGGTGATCCGCGAGCTGATCGTGCGCACCAAGGTCAAGCCGGAAGATATCGAAGACATCGTCGTCGGCTGCGCCTTCCCTGAGGGCGAGCAGGGTCTGAACGTGGCTCGCATGATCGGCCTGTTGGCCGACCTGCCGCTGCAGGTGGGCGGCATGACCATCAACCGGTTCTGCGGCTCCTCCATGTCTTCGGTGCACAACGCCGTGGGCCAGATCGCCATCGGCGCCGGTGAGGTCTTCATCGCAGCCGGCGTGGAGAGCATGAGCCGCACGCCCATGGGCGGCTACAACCCCCTGCCGAACCCGGAGCTGGCGCGGACCTCCGCCGCCTATATGAGTATGGGCGAGACGGCCGAGAACGTGGCCCGCCGCTACCAGATCCCCCGCGCCACCCAGGAGGCCTTCGCGGTGCGGAGCCAGAAGCTGGCCTCGGAGGCCCAGGCCGGCGGCCGCTTCGACGCCGAGATCGTGCCGATCAAAACCAAGGCCGGCACGGTGAGCAAGGACGGCTGCATCCGCCCCGGCACCACGACCGAGGCCCTGGCGGGGCTGAAGCCCGCCTTTGACAAGGAGGGCTCGGTCACCGCCGGCACCTCCTCGCCGCTGACCGACGGCGCGTCGGCGGTGCTGGTGACCAGTGAGGACTACGCCCGGGCGCATGAGCTGGAAATCCTGGCGCGGATCAAGAGCGTGGGCGTCCAGGGCTGCGCGCCGGACGTCATGGGCCTGGGCCCCATCGGCGCCTCCAAGAAGGCGCTCGACCGCGCGGGCGTCACTGTCGGCCAGCTGAACGTGGTGGAGCTGAACGAGGCCTTCGCCAGCCAGGCCCTGGCCTGCGCCCAGGAGCTGGGCCTGAACGCCGACACCATCAACCTGGACGGCGGCGCCATCGCGCTCGGCCACCCGCTGGGCGCCACGGGCGCGCGGATCGTCGGCAAGGCGGCGAGCCTGCTCAAGCGCGAGAGCGGCCAGTATGCACTCGCCACCCAGTGCATCGGCGGCGGCCAGGGCATCGCCACCGTGCTCGAGGCGGTCTGAAGCCATGCCTCAAGCAGCTGAAAGCTCGATCAAAAAGGTCTGCGTCATCGGTGCAGGCGTCATGGGCGCCGGCATCGCGGCGCAGGTGGCCAACAGCGGGACCCCGGTCCTGCTGCTCGACGTCGTCAAGCCGAGCTTCAACGACCGGGACGCCATCGCCAAGGGCGCGGTGGCCACGATGCTGAAGACCGAGCCCGCGCCCTTCATGTCCGAGGCCGCCGCCAAGCTGGTGGAGACCGGCAACATCGACGACCACCTGGACAAGGTGGCCGAGTGCGACTGGGTCATCGAGGCGATCATCGAGCGGCTGGATCTGAAGCAGGCGCTCTACCAGCGCCTGGACACGGTGCGCCGGCCGGGCACCGCGATCAGTTCCAACACCTCCACCATCCCGCTGGGCAAGCTGACCGAGGGCATGAGTGAGGGGTTCAAGCGCGACTTCCTAATCACCCACTGGTTTAACCCGCCCCGCTACATGCGCCTGCTGGAGGTCGTGAGCGCGCCCGACACCGACGCCGCGCTGGCCGACAGGGTCGCCGCCTTCTGTGACCTGAAGCTCGGCAAGACGGTGGTGCGGGCCAAGGACACGCCCGGCTTCATCGCCAACCGCATCGGCACCTTCTGGATGCAGCAGGCGGTGGTCCAGGCCATGGAGGCCGGGCTGACCATCGAGGAGGCGGACGCGGTGATGGGCAAGCCGCTGGGCTTCCCCTCCACCGGCGTGTTCGGCCTGCTGGACCTGGTGGGCCTCGACCTGATGCCGCACATCAACGCCTCGATGAAGGCGACCCTGCCCCCCGACGACGCCTTCCACGCCACCGCCCGCGAGCTGCCGCTGATCGAGAAGATGATCGCCGACGGCTATACGGGCCGCAAGGGCAAGGGAGGCTTCTACCGGATCAACAAGACCGCAGGTAAGGTGAAGGAGTCCATCGGCCTGGTCACCGGCGAGTACCAGCCGTCCAGCAAGATCAGCCTGCCCGCCGCCGCCTCCAAGGACGCGGGCGCCCTGATGGTCTCGACCGACAAGTACGGCGCCTACGCCTGGAAGGTGATGGGGCCGACCCTGGCCTACGCCGCTAGCCTGGTCCCGGCGATCAGCGACGACATTCTGGGCGTCGACGAGGCCATGCGCCTCGGCTTCAACTGGAAGTGGGGTCCCTTCGAGCTGCTCGACAAGCTCGGGCCAAAGGCCGCGGCCGACCGGCTGAGGGCCGAAGGCGCCACCGTTCCCGACCTGCTCGCCAAGGTGGGTGACGAGAGCTTCTATAAGACTGAGAACGGCCGGCGGCTCGCCTTCGGGACGGACGGCGCCTACACGCCGGTGACGCGCGCGCCGGGCGTGTTGCTGCTGGAGGACATCAAGCTCGCCTCCAAGCCGGTGCTTAAGACCGCCTCCGCTCAGGCCTGGGATGTCGACGACGGGGTGCTCTGCGTCGAGCTGACCGGCAAGATGAACGCCTTCGACGAAGCGGTGATGACGCTCCTGACCCAGGCGATCGCCCTGGTGAAGAAGGCCTATAAGGCGATGGTGGTCTATACGGACGCCCAGAACTTCTCCGCCGGCGCCAACCTGGGCTTGGCCCTGTTCGCCGCCAACATCGCCGCTTGGGGCGAGCTGGAGCGGATGATCGAGACCGGCCAGCGCACCTTCAAGGCGCTGAAGTACGCGCCCTTCCCGGTGGTGACCGCCCCGGCGGGCTTGGCGCTCGGCGGCGGCTGCGAGATCTGCCTGGCGAGCGACGCCATCCAGGCTCACGCCGAAACCTATATGGGCCTGGTGGAATGCGGCATCGGCGTGGTGCCCGGCTGGGGCGGCTGCGGTGAGATGATCGCCCGCGGCGTCGCCTCGCCCATGATGCCGAAGGGGCCGATGCCGGCGGTCGCCAAGGCGTTCGAGACCATCTCCACCGCCAAGGTCTCCAAGTCGGCGGCCGAGGGACGCGAGCTGATGTTCCTGCGCGCATCCGACCGCATCACCATGAACCGCGACCGGCTGCTCTACGACGCCAAGGCGCGCGCGCTGGAGCTGGCGGTGGACTACGTCCCGCCGCCGAAACCCGAGTTCCGCCTGCCGGGCGCGTCCGGCAAGGCGGCCATGGAGGGCGTGGTCGCGGGCTTCCGCAAGACCGGCGTGGCCACCCCGCACGACGTGGTGGTGGCGGACGAACTGGCCACGGTGCTCTCCGGCGGGGAGGCCGACCTCGTGGACATCGTTTCCGAGGACAAGATGCTGGCGCTGGAGCGCACCTCGTTCCTGCGCCTGCTCAAGACTCCCGCCACCCTGGCCCGGGTCGAACACATGCTCGAAACCGGCAAGCCGTTGAGGAACTGAGATGCAGACCTACAACGCCCCCCTCCGCGACATGCGCTTCGTGTTGCACGAGCTGCACGGGCTGGAGAAGATCAACGCCTACCCCAAGTACGCCGACTTCACCGCCGACGTGGTCGACAGCGTACTGGAGGAGGCCGCCAAGATCGCCACCGAGGTCCTGCTGCCGACCAACGCTGTCGGCGACCAGGAGGGATGCGTTCTAGAGAACGGCGTCGTCCGCACGCCCACCGGCTTCAAGGAAGCCTACGACCTGTTTCGCGAAGGCGGCTGGTCCTCCATCGCCGCGGACCCGGAGTGGGGCGGGCAGGGCATGCCGGAGAGCGTAAATAAGATGGTGGAGGAGATGATCTCCGCCACCAACGTCGCCTTCGGCCTCTATCCGGGCCTGACCGGCGGCGCGATCCGGGCGCTGAAGGACCACGGGTCGCAAGAGCTGAAGCAGGCCTACCTGCCCAAGATGGTGGACGGCACCTGGACCGGCGCCATGTGCCTGACGGAGGCGCACTGCGGCACCGACCTGGGCCTCCTGCGCACCAAGGCCACCCCGAACGGCGACGGCAGCTACCGGTTGGACGGGTCCAAGATCTTCATCTCCGCCGGCGAGCACGACTTGACCGAGAACATCGTCCACCTGGTGCTGGCCAAGCTGCCGGACGGGCCCAAGGGCGTGAAGGGCATCAGCCTGTTCCTGGTCCCCAAGTTCATCCCCAAGGCGGACGGCAAGCCCGGCCCGCGCAATGGCGTGGTCTGCACGGGCATCGAGCACAAGATGGGCCTGAAGGGCTCGGCCACCTGCCAGCTCACCTTCGAGGACGCCAAGGGCTGGCTGGTGGGCGAGCCTAACAAGGGCATGGCCGCCATGTTCACCATGATGAACGTCGAGCGCCTCGCCGTCGGGGTCCAGGGGCTGGGCATCAACGAGGCCGCCTACCAGTCCTCTGTCGCCTATGCCCGGGACCGGCTGCAGGGCCGCTCGCTCTCCGGCGCCAAGCGCCCGGACCTGCCGGCCGACCCGATCATCGTGCACCCGGACGTGCGGCGCATGCTGATGACCATGCGGGTCTCTGCCGAGGGCTGCCGCGCGGTCGGCGGCTGGGTCGCCCAGGCCATGGACGTGGCGGAGGCCAGCGAGGACGCCGCCGAGCGCCAGGCGGCCGACGACTTCGTCGCCCTGATGACTCCTGTGGTGAAGGCGCTGTTCACCGACCTGGGGTCGGAGGCCTCGAACCTCGCTATCCAGGTTTACGGCGGCCACGGCTACATTCGTGAGCACGGGGTGGAGCAGTACGTCCGCGACGCCCGCATCGCCCAGCTCTACGAGGGGACCAACGGCATCCAGGCCATGGACCTGGTCGGACGCAAGGTCGGCGCGCACATGGGCCGCTACCTGCGCGGCTTCTTCCACCCTATCAAGGCGTTCATCACCGCCAACCGGGACGACGCCACCATCGGCAAGATGGTCGGCAAGCTGGAGCAGGCCTTCGGCGCGCTGCAGCTGACCACCGGCGACCTGGTGCAGCGCTCGATGAAGGACCCCGAGGAGGCGGGGGCTGCGGCGGTGGACTACCTGCGCATGCTGGGCCTGGTGGCCATGGGCTACATGTTCGTCCGCTCGGCGAAGATCGCGGCGGAGAAGGCGCCCACCGCCAACGGCGACGCGGCCTTCTACGAGGCCAAGCAGGCCAGCGCCCGCTTCTTCATCGACCGCGTGCTGCCCCAGGCGACGGGCCTGTTCCTGACGCTGAAGTCCGGCAAGGCGGCGATGATGGCGATGCCCGAAGCGGCGTTCTGAATCTTCTCCCTCCCCCTTTAGCGAAGGGTCGAGGTGGGGGTCGTTTGGACGTTGGCCGCTCCGGCTGCCGCTCGGCAGACAGGCCTCAGAAGGCGCGGCGGCCCCCACCCCGGCCCTCCCTCGAGG
>CAXUEN010000022.1:0-12696 GCA_964249945.1 uncultured Caulobacteraceae bacterium
CTCCAGCGCCGCACCCAGCCGGCCCGCGGCCAGGTCGTGGCGCTGGCTGGCGAGCGCCAGTAGGTCCGCCGGCCGCGGCAGGCCGCGCGCCGACGCCGACAGCCGCGTGCGCCGGGTCTCCAGGTTATGATGGGTGCAGCGATAGGTGCGCCGGCCGTAGTCCAGCACCAGGGCGCGCAACTCGCTGAGCACCGGCGTGGCCATCTCCGCGGCGGCGGTCGGGGTGGGTGCACGGCGATCCGACACGAAGTCGATCAGAGTGGTGTCGGTCTCGTGGCCGACTGCGGAAATCAAGGGGATGGCGCTCGCCGCGGCGGCCCGGGCCAAGGCCTCGTCGTTGAAGGGCCACAGATCCTCGATGGAGCCGCCGCCGCGGGCCACGATCAGCACGTCGGGCCTGGCGACCGGCCCGGCCGGCGGGAGGGCGTTGAAACCCGCGATGGCGGCCGCAACCTGAACCGAGGCCTGCTCGCCCTGCACCATCACCGGCCAGACCACCACGTGGCAGGGCCAGCGGTCGGCGAGCCTGTGCAGGATGTCGCGGATCACCGCCCCCGTCGGGCTGGTCGCCACGCCGATCACGCGGGGATGGGAGGGCAGCGCCCGCTTGCGCCCTGCCTCGAACAGGCCTTCCGCCTTGAGCCGGGCCTTCAGCCGTTCCAGCTGCGCCAGCAGGGCGCCCACGCCTGCGGGCTCCAGCGACTCGATCACCATCTGGTAGGACGATCGCGCCGGATAGGTGGTGATGCGCCCGGTGGCGATCACCTCCAGCCCCTGCTCGGGCTGAGCCTTCAGCGCCCGGACGGAGGTCTTCCAGACCACGCCGTCGATGCAGGCCTTGTCGTCCTTCAGGGTCAGGTAGACGTGGCCGGAGGCGTGGCGCGTGACCTTGGAGATCTCGCCCCGCAGCCGCACGAACCCGTAGGCGTCCTCCAGCGTCCGCTTCAACGCGAAAGCCAGCTCCGAGACGGAATAGGGCGGCGCGTTGCCGGCCTCGGCCAGGACGGAATCAGGCGGCGTCATGAGCCTCAAGTTAGGCGCTCACGGCCGCCGAAGCGATACCGGCTGGTCACGATGGAAGCTCAGCAGCCTTGCGGCGCGGCGCCAAGTTGCGAAGGCGGATCGTCGGCGTCGGCCAAGGCGTCTCGGAGAGCCGGCCCGGATGCAGCTGGAAGGCCCGGCGTTCCGTGCAAAGCTGCGAAGCGCAGGGCGGCGGCGCTCGTGCTTGACCTCGGGCGTGAGCGGGTATGTGGTCGCGCCGAAACCCGCCAGCCGGATCGCCTGCCCTTGGACCTGACGCCGCTCGCCTCCGACTTCCCTCCGCCCGGCCGGGAGGCTTGGCTCGCCCTGGTGGAGAAGACGCTGAAGGGCGCAGCACCCGACAGCCTGACCCGTCGCAGCTACGACGGACTGCCCACTGAGGCGCTCTATACCGCTACGCCGGATGCTGCCGACGTCGCACAGCCGGACGCCGTGAGATTCTCCGGCGTCTGCAGCCAGGGCGAGGGCCGGTGGGACGTGAGGACGATCCTGGATCCCTTCGACCCGGCCTCGGCCAACGCCCATGGTTTGCAGGACCTGGAGAACGGAGCCAGCTCGCTGCTGCTGCGCATCGATCCCGCGGGCCGCGACGGCGTGGCGGTCGCCTCGGCCGAAGACATGGCCCGCGTCCTGGCCGGGGTGGAGATCGAGCTGGCGCCGGTGGCGCTCGACGCTGGCTTCCTGGGCCTTCCCGCGGCAAGGTGGCTGCACGCCGCAGCCAAGTCCGCGCCCCGCGCCAAGCTTGCCCTGCACATGGACCCCCTGGGCGCCTTCGCACGGACCGGCGCCAGCCCCGGACCGGTCGCGGCGCACGTGGCGCAGGCCGCGGCCCTCGCCGCCGATCTGCGGGAGACCTATCCCGACGCCACCACCTTTCTGGCCAGCGGCGCGGTGGTGCACGAGGCCGGCGGCACGGAGGCGCAGGAACTGGCGGTGATGCTCGCAAGCGCCGCCGCCTACCTCCGCGCGCTGGACGGGTCCGGGGTTCCCATGGCCGAAGCCGTGGGCCTCATCGTCCTCGGCCTTGCGGCGGATGGGGAGTACTTCACCACCCTGTCCAAGCTGCGGGCCGCGCGAGCGCTCTGGGCCGGACTCTGCACGGCGCTGGAAGTGGCCGCACCGGCGCGAATCGAGGCGCGCAGCTCCCGGCGCATGATGTCCAGGCTCGATCCCTGGGTGAACCTGCTGCGGCTGACGGCGGCGGGCTTCGGAGCGGCGGTCGGCGGCGCGGACGCCATCGTGCTGGAACCCTTCACCCAGCCGCTCGGCCGGCCGACGCCCTTCGCGCGGCGCCAGGCCCGCAACGCCCAGCTGGTGCTGATGGAGGAGAGCGGTCTGGCGCGCGTGGCCGACCCCGCCGGCGGCGCCTGGTTCCTGGAGGCGCAGACCGACCAGCTCGCCCGCGCCGCCTGGGCCCTGTTCCAGCGAATCGAGGCGGCGGGCGGCATGGCGCAGGCGCTCGCTTCCGGCCTGGTCGCGGGCTGGGTGGAGACGGCGCGGAGCGCCCTGGCCGCCGATCTCACCTCCGGCGCGCGCAAGCTGATCGGCGTCACGGTCTTCCGCAACCCGGACGAGGCGCCGGTCGCAGTGGAGGCGGACGAGCCTTCCGCCCTCGCCAGGCCGGCGTCCGACGTGCGGCTGGCGGGCGAGGACGGCGCCTGTCCGCCTCTGTCGCCCTGGCGTGCGGCCGAGGCCTTCGAGGCGACGAGGGTCGAGACTTGAAGACGGACGAACCGATGCCCGCCTTCACGGCTGAGACCTGGCGGGCGGCGGCGACCTTTTCCGGTCGCATCGCGCGCCAGGCGGACGTGGACGCCCACGCGGCGGTCTTCGCCTTGGCCGACACCGTCAACGCCGTCGTGTTCGAAGAGCCCCTGCCCCAGCCCGTCATCTGGTACGACGAGGACGCGGACCAGGCGTTCGCCGCCCTGATCGTCCAGGCCGAAAGCCACGAGACCGACGACGGCCAGGAGCTGCAGGTGCTCGGCCTGCTGCTGCCCGAGGGCCGGACCGCGGTGGCCTTCACCGAGGACGTGGAGGAGGTGGGCGGCGACAATGCGGATTGGCTGGACCTGCTCGCCGCCGACCTCTCGGCCCAAGATGACGAGGACGACGCCTGATGGCGCGCTTTCCAGACTTTACGACGATCCCGTACGATCTCCCCGCCCCGTCTGCGGCGGCCACGCCTAAGAGCGCGGGCGGCTGGGACACGCCCGAAGGCATCCGGGTGAAGCCCACCTACGCTGCCGCCGACACCGCCGGCCTGGACTTCCCGGGCGGCTATCCCGGGATCGCGCCGTTCCTGCGCGGCCCCTACCCCACCATGTACGTCACCAACCCGTGGACGATCCGCCAATACGCCGGCTTCTCCACGGCCGAGGAGTCCAATGCCTTCTACCGCCGCAACCTCGCGGCGGGACAGAAGGGCCTGTCCATCGCCTTCGACCTCGCCACCCACCGGGGCTACGACAGCGACAACCCGCGGGTGACCGGCGACGTCGGCATGGCGGGGGTGGCGGTGGACAGCATCTACGACATGCGCACGCTGTTCGGCGGCATTCCGCTGGACCAGATGAGCGTGTCGATGACCATGAACGGTGCGGTGCTCCCGGTGCTGGCCCTCTACATCGCCGCGGCGGAAGAACAAGGTGTGCCCCACGCCAAGCTCACCGGCACGATCCAGAACGACGTGCTGAAGGAGTTCATGGTCCGCAACACCTATATCTATCCGCCCACGCCCAGCATGCGGATCATCGCCGACATCTTCGCCTACACGGCCAAGGAGACGCCGAAGTTCAACTCTATCTCCATCAGCGGCTACCACATGCAGGAGGCCGGGGCCTCCGCCGACCTGGAGCTGGCCTACACGCTCGCCGATGGAATCGAGTACGTGCGCGCCGGCGTCGCCGCCGACATGAAGGTGGACGCGTTCGCGCCGCGGCTGTCCTTCTTCTGGGCGGTCGGCATGAACTACTTCATGGAGGTGGCCAAGATGCGGGCCGCCCGCCTGCTTTGGGCCAGGCTGATGCGCCAGTTCGATCCGCAGGACGAGCGCTCGCTCTCCTTGCGCACTCATTCCCAGACCTCCGGCTGGTCGTTGGCGGCGCAGGACGTGTTCAACAACGTCACCCGCACCTGCGTGGAGGCGATGGCGGCGGCCAACGGCCAGACCCAGTCGTTGCACACCAACAGCCTGGACGAGGCGCTGGCGCTGCCCACAGACTTCTCCGCCCGTATCGCCCGCAACACCCAGCTGTTCCTGCAGACCGAGAGCGGACTCACCCGCACCATCGATCCCTGGGGCGGCTCCTTCTACGTGGAGCGGCTGACCTACGAGCTGGGTAATCGTGCGCTGGAGCATATCGCCGAGGTGGAGACGCTGGGCGGCATGGCCAAGGCGATCGAAGCCGGCGTGCCGAAGCTGCGTATCGAGGAAGTCGCCGCCCGCACCCAGGCCAGGATCGACTCCGGGCGCCAGACCGTGGTGGGCGTCAACCGCTACAAGCCGGAGACCGAGGAGGTCATCCCGATGCTGAAGGTGG
The DNA here is from genome assembly GCA_964249945.1 of uncultured Caulobacteraceae bacterium. Lineage (GTDB taxonomy): Bacteria > Pseudomonadota > Alphaproteobacteria > Caulobacterales > Caulobacteraceae > CAHJWH01. The sequence continues at coordinate 4,584 of CAXUEN010000022.1, forward strand.
ACAACTCCTCGGTCCGCCGCCAGCAGGTCGAGAAGCTGCAGCGCCTTCGCGCCGAGCGCGACGACGGGGAGGTTCACCGCACGCTGGAAGCGCTGACCAACGGCGCGGCCGGCGGCGCGAACCTGCTGGAACTGTCGGTAGAGGCCGCTCGCGCCAAGGCCACCGTCGGTGAGATCAGCGACGCCCTGGAGAAGGTGTTCGGCCGCCACAAGGCGGAGGTGCGCGCCATCAAGGGCGTCTACCTGCGCGAAGCCGGGGCGGACGACTTCACCATCAACCGGGCGCGCGGGATGGTGGAGGCCTTCCGCCACGCCGATGGCGGCGCGCCGCGGATCATGATCGCCAAGATGGGCCAGGATGGTCACGACCGCGGCCAGAAGGTGGTGGCCTCGGCCTTCTCCGACCTGGGTTTCCAGGTGGAGATCGGGCCGCTGTTCCAGACGCCGGCCGAGACGGCTCGGGACGCCATCGCAGCCGGCGTACATGCGGTGGGGGCGTCATCGCTGGCGGCAGGACACCTGACGCTGGTGCCGGAGCTGAAGGCGGCGCTGGCGGATGCCGGGCGAGGCGACATCATGGTGGTGGTGGGAGGCGTGATCCCGCCCTCCGACTTCCAGGCGCTGCTGGACGCCGGCGCGGCCGCGATCTTCCCGCCGGGCACGGTGATCGCGGAAGCGGCGATCAAGCTGCTGGAGCAGCTGAACACGCGGCTCGGCTACAGCCAGCAGGCTGCCTGAACCGCCGCGGGGCTGACATCAACCTTCAGCGGGCCGTGGAGCTGGGACCTGTCACCCTGCAAATAGCGGTCATCGACCACCCGCTTTCCATACCACCGCCTTCAGCCGTCAATTCACCCGTCAAGAATTTGAGTCTGATCATCTCGCGAGAAAGATTATTGAACCCAACTCCCTGCACAACGAGCATGCTGGGCTCCTTCTCAGTTAAAGCTTTGCAAACCCCGAATGTTGGACAGAAAGGTCGGCCCTGAATCATGATATTACTCGCAGTGTCATTCTTAATCACGAGCGAGGCTATCGGGCCATCTGCATGACTGTGACGCTTAGCGAAGCAAGTTAGCGCGACGTTGTGATCAGGTATGGGTGCTGCTGCTTCGTCCACCATTGCGGGCGCGATAGGCGGCAGGCCGGTCGCATCTGCACAAAGCGGGATTGCAGACAGGGCCGCCAAGATGCAGGAGGTGATCTTGACACCTGCCATCTATCAACCCGTAGCTTGGCCTACGCCACCTTCACGCGGAGCGCAGACTCCGGCAGGTCGGTCCCGAAGGCCCGCTGGTAGAATTCCGCCACCGTCGGTCTTTCCAGCTCGTCGCACTTGTTCAGGAAGGTGAGGCGGAAGCCCAGGCCCACGTCGCCGAAGATGATGGCGTTCTGGGCCCAGGTGATCACCGTGCGCGGGCTCATCACCGTGGAGATGTCGCCGTTCATGAAGGCGTTGCGGGTCATGTCGGCCACCCGCACCATGGCGTTGATGGTGCGCTTGCCTTCGGCGGTGTCATAGCCCGGCGACTTGGCCAGCACGATACCGACCTCCACGTCCTGGGCCAGATAGTTCAGGGTGGTCACGATGGACCAGCGATCCATCTGGCCCTGATTGATCTGCTGGGTGCCGTGGTACAGGCCCGTGGTGTCGCCAAGGCCGATGGTGTTGGTGGTGGCGAACAGGCGGAAATAGGGGTTCGGACGGATCACCCGGTTCTGGTCGAGCAGGGTCAGCCGCCCCTGCGCCTCCAGCACCCGCTGGATCACGAACATCACGTCCGGGCGGCCGGCGTCGTACTCGTCGAACACCAGCGCGATGGGCCGCTGGATGGCCCAGGGCAGCATGCCCTCGCGGAACTCGGTAACCTGCTGGCCGTCCTTGAGGACGATGGCGTCCTTGCCGACCAGGTCGATCCTGGAGACGTGGGCGTCCAGGTTCACCCGCACCAACGGCCAGTTCAGCCGCGCAGCCACCTGCTCGATGTGCGTCGACTTGCCGGTGCCATGGTAGCCCTGCACCATCACCCGCCGGTCGTGAGCGAAGCCGGCGCAGATGGCGATCGTGGTCTGGGGGTCGAAGCGATAGCTTGGATCGAGTTCAGGTACGTGGGGGTCGCCGGCGCCGAACGCCGGGACCTTCATGTCGCTGTCCACGCCGAAGGCCTCTCGCACCGAGACCACTCGGTCGGGCGCGGAACTCAGCAACTTGTCTTCGAGGGCTATGTCTAGGGCCATGTCGCGGTCTGTCTAAGGGAGGCGGTCGGCTTAGGAAAGCCTGGCCGCGCTAGGGGTGCGCCTTGCGAGTCAGACCAGCTTGGCCGCCTTCAGGGTCTTGTAAGCGCGCAGGACCCGTCCGAGTTTCTGCTCCGTGGAGCGGTCGCCCCCGTTTGAGTCCGGATGGAAGCGCTTGACCAGCTCCAGATATCGCACTCGCACCGCCGCCTTGTCGGCCATCTCGTCCAGGTCCATCTCCTCCAGCGCCCGTCGTTCCAGCTTACCTAGCTGGCGAGTGGCGGGCCTGGCGGCGCGCTGGGCCTCCACGCTGCCGAACACGCCGAGCGGATCGGCATAGGCGCCCGCGCCCTTGCCGTTCGCAGCGCCGCCCATCTTGGCGGCGAAGGAGGCGGCTTCGCGCGACATGCGCGAGGCCTTGAACTCCCAGGTCGGGCGCTCGCCGGTGAGCCGCGCCGCCTGGGCCTTGGCCACCTCGCCCTCGCTCATGCCGGCGAAGAAGTCCCAGTTGCGGTTGTACTCGGCCGCGTGCGGCTGACAGAACCAGTAGTGCTGGTTCATCATCTCGCGGGACTTGGGCGCCCGCGCGGTGGCCGCCGTGCGGCAGCCGGGCCATTCGCAGGCTCGCTCCCCGGGTTTGAGGGCATGCACGTCCTCCTCGGGGGAGGCTTCGCCGGCCTTCTTAGGCGGGCGGACGCGCATGTCCACGAACTTGGGGCGGTATTGAAAGTCGCCACTCATGCGAGGAGTATGCGGCGGAAGTTTTCACGTTCAAGCATTGACGGAGCGGATATGGCGCACGTGGCCGAGGCGATGCGGCGAAAGCTGGAGGCGGCGTTCTCCCCCGAACGGCTGGACGTGGTCGACGACAGCGACAAGCACGCCGGCCATGCGGGCTCTCACGGGGGTGGCGAGAGCCACTTCACCATCAAGATCACGGCGGAAGGCTTTCGCGGGGTGGGTCGGCTGCAGCGTCAGCGCCGGGTCTACGCCGCCCTGAAGGAGGAGCTGGCTGGCCCGGTCCACGCCCTGTCGGTCCAGGCGAGCGCACCGGGTGAGTGATAGCGTACCGGGCGAGTAACATTGAAACCGTGACCTGAAGCTCAAGAGTGCGGTAACATATGTTTATGAAGTCATCTCGAATCGCGCTCGCCCTGCTCGCAACCCTAGCGTCCTGGACAGGAGTAGCGCAGGCGCGGCCCTTCACCGCGCGCGACTTGGTCGGCCTGAACCGGGTCAGCGATCCGCACGTCTCGCCGGACGGCCGGGCCATCGCCTACGACGTGCGCACCACCGAACTCGCCGCCAACAAGGGCGTCCACGCGGTCTGGCTGCTCCAGGATGGCCAGCCCCGAAAGCTCGCCGACGACGCCAACAGCCCGCGCTGGTCGGCGGACGGGCGGGCGGTTTACGCGATCTCCGGCCGCTCGGGCTCCGACCAGGTCTGGCGGGTAGGGTTGGACGGGAGCGCGCCCGTGCAGGTGACCCACCTGCCGCTGGACGTGGGCGCCTTGCGCGTCTCGCCGGACGGCCGCACGCTGGTGGTCTCGATGGCGGTGTTCCCGGACTGCGAGACGCCGGCCTGCACCGTTCAGCGCATGGCGGCGCGCAGGGCGGACAAGGCCTCAGGGCAAGTGTTCGACCATCTGTTCGTGCGGCACTGGGACGCCTGGGCCGACGGCACGCGAAACCACCTGTTCGCCGTACCGCTGGACGGCGTGGGCGCGACGGCCACGCCCCTGATGGCGCACTTCGATGGCGACACGCCTTCCAAGCCCTTCGGCGGCGACGAGGATTTCGGCCTCTCGCCAGATGGCAAGACCGTCTACTTCTCCGCTCGCACCGCAGGCCTACGCGAGCCCTGGAGCACCAACTTCGACATCTGGCGGACGCCCGTGGACGGGTCGGCGGCGCCCGTGGACCTGACCGCCGCCAACCCGGCCTGGGACGCGGAGCCCGTGGTGTCGCCGGACGGCCGCACCCTGGCCTATCGCGCCCAGACCCGGCCGGGCTTCGAGTCCGACCGCTTCGGCGTCTGGGTCATGGACTTGGGCAGCGGCCGCACCCGGGAGGTCGCGCCGCACTGGGACCGCTCCGTCGGCCACCTGGCCTGGACGCCCGACGGCGCCGGCCTGGTCGTCACCGCCGACGACGATGGGACCGGCAAGCTGTTCCAATTGGACGTGGCCAGCGGCGCCGTGCGGCCCCTGACCGACTCAGGCCACGTTACCGAGTACGACGTGAGCCCTAACAGCGTCGTCTACGTCCAAGACGCCTTCGACCGCCCCGCGGACCTCTGGGCGATGACGTCCGGCCAGCCGCCACGCCAGCTCACCCACGCCAACGCCGACCGGCTGGCCGGCGTCCAGCTCAGTCCCGGCGAGGCTTTCACTTTTCCTGGCTGGAATGGGGAGATGGTGCACGGCTACACCTTCAAGCCGCAGAGTTACCAGCCGGGCGCAAAGTACCCGGCCGCCTTCCTGATCCATGGCGGCCCGCAGGGCTCCTGGAACGACAGCTGGAGCTATCGCTGGAACCCGCAGACCTACACGGGGCTGGGGTACGGCGTGGTGGTGGTCGATTTCCACGGCTCCACCGGCTATGGCCAAGCCTTCGCCGACGCCATCTCCGGCCACTGGGGCGACCGCCCGCTGGAGGACCTGCAGAAGGGCTGGGCGGCGGCGCTGGCCAAGGCGCCCTACCTGGACGGCGGGCGCGCCTGTGCGCTGGGCGCCAGCTATGGCGGCTTCATGATCGACTGGATGGCGGGGGTCTGGAACACGCCCTGGAAGTGTCTGGTGGTGCACGACGGCGTCTTCGACAACCGCATGATGGGCTACGAGACCGAGGAGCAGTGGTTCAGCGAGTGGGAGAACGGCCACGCCCCACCGTGGAAAAACCCCGAAGGCTTCGAACGCTTCAACCCCGTGAACCACGTGGCGCAGTGGACCAAGCCGATCCTGGTGATCCACAGCGCCAGGGACTTCCGCATCCCGCTGGACCAGGGCATCGCCGCCTTCACCGCCGCCCAGAGCCGCGACCTGCCGAGCGAGTTCCTCACCTTCCCCGACGAGAACCACTGGGTGCTGAAGCCGGCCAATTCGCTGCAGTGGCACGCGACGGTGGAGGCCTGGCTGAAGCGCTGGACGGGGGGTTAGGGCATCCTCGTTCTGGTTTTACTCTCGCCGCTCATGCCGGCGAATGCCGGATGAGCGGAAAAAGGTTTTGGCCGAAGCCGTCACCTCAACTCTCCGGTGCCCGCAGCGACAGGTCGGCCAGCGCCTGGAAGTCCTCCGGCCAGGGCGCCGCAATGCGCATCTCGCCGCCCTCGGGGTGGGGAAACTGCAGCGCCGCCGCGTGCAGCATGAGCCGCGCCACAGGCCGTCCGCCGATCGCCAGCGCTCCGCCATAGCGGGCGTCGCCCAGAATCGGGCGGCCAAGGTGCGCCATGTGCACCCTGAGCTGATGCATGCGCCCAGTCTGCGGCGTCAGCTCGACGAGCGAGGCGTCGTCGCCCTGAGCCAACACGCGGAGGTGGGTCAGGGCTGTCTCGGCGTCCGGGTGATCCGGCGCACAGACGCGCATGTAGGCCTCGCGCCCGATCTCCTCGCGGCGCAGCGCCACGTCCACGACGCCCTGATCGGCCACCCGTCCGCCGACCAGGGCGACGTAGGTCTTCACGAACCGGCGCGCCATCATGGCCTTGCCGAGGAAGCCCGCCGCCGGCCTGGTGCGGGCGGTCAGGATGACGCCGGAGGTGTCACGGTCCAGGCGGTGGATCAGCCGGGGCCTGGCTCCTCCAGGTCGCGCAAACGCCCACAGCAGCTCGTCCAGCGTGTTCACCTGCGCCCGGCCGCCCTGGCTGGAGAGGCCCGGCGGCTTGTTCAGCACCAGCACCGCGGGATCCTCGTGGATCACCAGCGCGCGGACAAAGGCGATCTCCTGTGGGGTCAGCTGGATGGGCGCAGCGATCGCGCGGAGCTTGCGCGCCGGGCGCCGGCTCAAGCCTCTTCATCCTGATCGGCGCCGCGCTCGCGCCGAAGCTCCGCCCAGTGGTCCAGCCGCGCCTTGATCTTGGCCTCCGCCCCCTTCCCCTTCGGCGCGTAGAAGCGCTGTCGCTCCATGCCTTCGGGAAAATAGTCCTGACCGGAAAAACCCTCCGGCGCATCATGGTCGTAAGCGTAGCCCTGGCCGTAGCCGAGGCTCCGCATCAGCCTGGTCGGAGCGTTGCGGATGTGGGGCGGCGGCATCAGCGAGCCGGTCTCCTTGGCCGCACGCCGGGCTGCGCCCAGCGCCTTGTAGACGGCGTTGGACTTGGGCGCAGTGGCCAGGTGCACCACCGTCTGGGCCAGTCCGATCTCGCCCTCCGGCGAGCCCAGGAAGTCGTAGGCGTCCTTGGCGGCGGTGGCGACGAGCAGGGAGAGCGGGTCGGCCTCGCCCACGTCCTCCATGGCCGCGCGGATCAGGCGACGGGCGATGAACAGCGGCTCTTCGCCCCCCTCCAGCATGCGCGCCAGCCAGTAGAGGGCTGCGTCGGGATCTGAGCCGCGAATGGATTTATGCAGCGCCGAGATAATGTTATAGTGTTCTTCTCGGTCCTTGTCGTAGGCGGGACTGCGTCGCTGGAGCACGACCGCCAGACCCGCAGGGTCCAGAAGCTCGGCGCCGGCGATGGCGAACAGCGCCTCGGCCAAGGTCAGGACGTAGCGGCCGTCGCCGTCCGACATCGCCAGCAGCGCCTCGCGGGCGGCCGGCGTAACCGGCAGGGGACGGCCCTCGAAGGCCTCGGCCCGGGCGAGCAGCGTCTCCAGCGCGGCATCGTCCAGACGCTTGAGCACATAGACCTGGCATCGCGACAGAAGGGCGCCGTTCAGCTCGAAGGACGGGTTCTCGGTCGTCGCGCCCACCAAGGTGACGATCCCCTCCTCCACGAAGGGCAGGAAACCGTCCTGCTGAGCGCGGTTGAAGCGGTGGATCTCGTCCACGAACAGCAACGTGGATTGCCCCGCGGTGCGACGGGTGCGGGCGGTCTCGAAGGCCTTCTTCAGGTCGGCGACGCCGGAGAAGACGGCCGACAGCTGCTGGAACTGGTAGCCCGCCGTGTCGGCCAGCAGGCGCGCCAGGGTGGTCTTGCCGACGCCGGGCGGCCCCCACAGGATCATGGACGACAGCCTGTGCACCGCCGTCATCCGCCCGATCGGCCCCTCGGGCCCCAGCAGGTGGTCCTGGCCCACCACCTCGGCCAGGCTGGCGGGGCGCAGCCGATCGGCGAGCGGCCGCGGCGCGGCCGGGCTCAACCCCGCGGCTTCAAAAAGATCGGCCATAGGCGCAAGCTAGCGGCGCGGCGGCCCTGGGAACAGGCCCAAGGCGCAGGCGAAGGGCTGGGACATGGCTGACGAGGCGACGAAGTACGCGGGCGTATCGCCGTACCTGATGGTCGACGACGGCGCGGCTGCGATCGCGTTCTACAAGCGCGCGTTCGGCGCGACGGAGCGGGACCGCTACGAGTACGAGGGCAAGATCGGCCACGTGGGCCTGACCATCAACGGCTGCGACGTAATGCTGTCAGACGAGTTCCCCGACCATGCCGATGTCGTCGGGACGAAGTCGCCCAGGACGCTCGGCGGCACCACCTCGACCATCAACCTGGCGGTGGACGGGGTAGACAGCTGGTACGACCGAGCGCTGGCCGCCGGCGCCACCTCGCTGCGGCCGCCGCAGGACGAGTTCTACGGCCGCTCGGCCAAGCTGCGCGACCCCTATGGCCACGTCTGGGGTATCGTCGGCCCGACGAAGGGGTAGGTGCTGAGCTCCTCCCCCCTTGCGGGAGAGCTAGACCCTCAGAACTGGGCGGTGATCTGCTGGTTGCCGCGCTGGAT
>CAXUEN010000022.1:12706-15400 GCA_964249945.1 uncultured Caulobacteraceae bacterium
GCTGGATGGTGACGCGCCAGCCGCCGAAGTCGCCGCCCAGGGCCGCGGCCAGATCGGCGGTGGTGTTCACCACCCGCCCGTTCACTGCGCGCACGATGTCGCCGGCCTGGAACCCGGCCCGGGCGGCGATGCCCTGACCGCTCGAAGTGACCAGCACGCCCCGCAGGAAGGGGTCGAGCCCGTACTCGCCGGCGGTGGCGGGCGAGAGGTTCACCACCGTCGCCCCCTGGAAGGGCGAGCGGGCGGCCAGCGTCCGCTGGTCGCGCGGCGGGTCGGCGACGGGGGTGGCGACGGTCAGCCGCTCGGTGCGGGTGGCGCCATGGCGGACGAACGTCACGCTCACCGCGTCGCTAGGGCGGTGGGTGGAGACCAGGTAGTTCAGCGAGGCCTGGTCGTTCACCGCCTGGCCGTCCAGCGTCAGGATCAGGTCCCCCGTCTCCAGCCCGGCCCGCGACGCTGGCGAGCCTGGATAGATGTCGGCCACCAGCACGCCCTCAGGGCGGTCGCGACCCAGGCTGCGGGCCACCTCTGCGGTGACTGCGCTCGCCTTCACGCCGAGCCACGGCCGCTGGGAGGCATGGGCGCCGCCGGCGGCGGACTCCACCACGCGCCGCACCAGCGCCGCGGGAATGGCGAAGCCGACGCCGCTGGAAGAACCCGAGCGGCTGACGATGAAGGTGTTGATGCCGATGACGTTGCCGTCCATGTCCACCAGCGGGCCGCCGGAATTGCCCGGATTGATGGCGGCGTCGGTCTGCAGGTAGAAGCCGCTGTCGGTGGCGCCGACGTCGGTGCGCGCCAGCCCTGAGATGATGCCGTTGGTCACCGTCTGGCCGACGCCGAAGGGGTCGCCGATGGCCAGCACCAAGTCGCCGACCTGCACGTCGTTGCGGTTCTCGATGGGCAGGACGGGGAGCTTCTCGGCGCCCACGTCAATCTTCAGCACGGCGATGTCGGACTGGGCGTCGGCGATGAGCACGTGGGCGGGAAACTCGCGCCGGTCGGCCAGCACCACGCGCAGCTGCTGGCCGCCCTCGATCACGTGGTTGTTGGTCACCACGATCCCGTCGGCGCGCACGATGACGCCGGAGCCGAGCGAGCCCTCCACCCGGTCCCGCGGCACCGAGCCGCCGCCGAACAGGGCCCAGAAGGGGTCGACCTGGGTCCGCACCGTGCGGGTGGAGTAGACGTTCACCACCGCCGGCGCCGCCCGCCGCACGATGGGCGCGAACGACATCTTCATGGTGACGAAGTCTGACGGCGGCGCGCGGTTGGGGGCGGCGAGCGGGACCTCGGGCAGGCTCGCCGCCGGCTGGGCGTCGCTGCGGCTGGCGGGATCGGAGCAGGCGGCCAGCAGGGCCAGCATGGGCAGGTAGGCGAGACGATGGAGCGACATGGCGTCTTTGCGTCGTGGAAGTGGCGGAGCCACTAAGCCGGCCATCCTGGCGCAACAATGGCGCCGCGGGCCGCAGGGCTGACGTTCAGGCGCTCACGCCGGCCGCGCCGGCGGCCTCGCCGCTGCGCCGGGTGAGCAGCGCCAGGCCCAGCGCCGCCAGGAACAGAAGGGCCCCCAGGTAGTAGGGCGCGCCAAGCAGGATACGGGCGTGGCCGTCCGCCACCAGGCGATGGAAGATCTGGGTGAACAGCAGCGGTCCGATCAGGCCCGTCACCGCCATGATCGAGGAGTTGGCCCCCTGCAGCCGTCCCTGCTCGTCGGGCCGGATGCGGCGGGTCATCATGCCCTGCACCCCGGGCTGCACAAGCCCCACCAGGCCGTAGACCGGCACGCCCAGCCAGAACAGCGCCCCCGTGGGCGCCCAGCCATAGATGAACATGGCCGCCACGCCGAAGGCCAGGCCGGTATAGAGCGCGCCCCGCTCCTTGAAGCGCTTAACGAAGGGCCGCACCACGCCGGCCTGGACCACGATGCTGGCCAGCCCGATGCCCCCCAGGCACAGACCCATGGCGTTGGGCGTCCAGCCGTAGCGGAAGTTGGTGTAGAGCACCGTCACGCTCTGCAGCGCCTGGAACCCCAGAAAGTAGAGGAACATGACGCATCCCAGCTGCAGCAGGCCGGGATAGCGCACCAGGAGCTTCAGCGAGCCGATCGGGCTGGCGTTGGCCAGCTTGAAGGGCGCGCGCCTGTCCCTGGGCAAAGACTCCGGCAGGACGAACAGGCCGTACAGGCCGTTGGTGAAGGCCAGGCCCGCGGCGGCCCAGAACGGCAGGCGCGGGTCGACCTGGCCTAGCACGCCCCCCACCGACGGCCCGATGATGAAGCCGATGCCGAACGCGGTGCCGAGCAGGCCGAAGCTGGCGGCCCGGTCCTTGGGCGCGGTGATGTCGGCCACATAGGCGTTGGCGGTGGAGAAGCTGGCCGCGGTGATGCCCGAGATCAGCCGCCCCACGAACAGCCACGCGAGATTGGGCGACAGGGCCATCAGCACGTAGTCGGCGGCCAGCCCAAAGATGGAAATGAGCAACACCGGCCGCCGGCCGAAATGGTCCGACAGTGCGCCCTGCACCGGCGAGAACACGAACTGCATCAGCGCCCAGACCGCGCCGAACAAGCCCACATAGTCGGCCGCGCTGCCGGCGTTCCCGTGGGTGAAGCTCTTCACCAGGTTCGGCAGCACCGGGATGATGATCCCGATGCTCAGGATGTCGAGCAGCACGGTGACGAAGATGAAGCCC
>CAXUEN010000023.1:0-14941 GCA_964249945.1 uncultured Caulobacteraceae bacterium
GAACCACCCGTTAACCCTGACCGAACCCAAACGGTCTTAGCTGCGGACAGGGATGGACGGGCGCGCCGGCGCTGGTTCCGCTCCAGGCGGGGACGGGGGACGGACCAGGATGAGCGCGCGCGAGATCGTGGCCCTGCTCTTCCGTCATCTCAGCCTTGTGCTCCTGATGCTGCTGCTGCCGGTCGTGGCGGCCGTCGTCCTGTTCCTGCGGGCGCCGAAGAGCTACGAGGCCGACGCCAAGGTGCTGGTGAGCGGCAGAGACGCCCCCGTCACCGCCACCCTCCAGAGCCCCGCTGCCGGCGCCGAGCCGCAGAGCACGGCCGAAGAGGCCCTGAATTCCGAGATCGAGATCCTCACCGGCCAGGAACTGGCCGGGCGGACCGTCGCTGCGGTGGGCGCGCACCGCCTGTTCCCACGCCTGAAGCTCGATCCGCGCACCGGCGAGCCGGACCCCGACGCGGTCAGCCGCGCCTTCGTCCACGCCCTAAAGGTGAAGGCGGTCCCGACCTCGCACGTGATCAGCCTGAGCCTGCTCGGCCCCCGCGCCGCGGTGGCGACCGAGGCGCTGTCGAAGTACCTGGACATCTACCAGCAGGTGCATCGCCAAGCCTTCTCCAAGCCCGTCGTGATGCTGCTGCAGACCCAGCTGCAGGGCTACGAGGCCGCCCTGCGCGAGGTCGAGGCGAAGATCGCCGCCTTCAGCGAATCACATCGCCTATTCGACCCCGAGCAGGAGCGCCGCAACCTGCTCGACACGCGCAGCAGCCTGTTCGCCAGCTCCCTGCAGCTGCGCACCCACGCCGACGAGCTTGCCAGCCGGGTGAGGTCGCTCCAGGGGCTGCAGACCAGCACCCCCCAGCAGCTGCAGATCTACCCGCTGACCGACGAATCGGACGCCATGCAGCGCGCGCGCGGGCAACTGCTGGACCTGCAGCAGCAGTCTACCAAGCTGCGCGCCAACTATCAGCCCGGCAGCCGGGTGCTGCGCGACCTGGACGCCCAGATCGCGTCGGTGCAGGGCTTCCTGGCCGCCGAGGGCCACCGCTTCTCGACCACGCTGCATCCCGAGCGCAATCCCCTCTATGACGAGCTGGTGGCGGAGAAGGCGCGGGCCCAGGCCCAGGTGACGCCGGAGTTCGGCCGCGCCTCGGCCATCGACGCCCAGGTCCAAGACATCGACCGCCGTCTGGCCGGGATAGCCGAGGCGGAGCAGACCCTGGAGCCGCTGCAGCGCGAGCGGACCAACGACATCACCACCGTGGCCGCCTATCGCCAGCGCCTAGCCGACGCCAAGGTGACCGAGGATGCGGATGGCCAGAAGATCACCAACGTGGCGGTGATCCAGCCCGCCGCCGCCGTCGCCCAACATCCGGTGACGCCGAAGCTGTTCAGCTACCTGCTGGGCGGGCTGGCGGCGGGGCTGGTGCTGGCCACCGGGCTCGTCGGCGTCCTGTTCGCCCGCAAGAACACCTTCCTTGCGCCGGAAAGCGTGGAGGCCCGGACGCGCATCCCGGTCCTGGTCAGCGTGCCGAGCCGTACGGCCTGACCCCGTCGCCAGAGGACTCGTCGGGCTGGACCGCCGGGGCCCAGGGGTCGCGCGGGACCGGCGTGACGCGCACGAGCCCCTCGTCCGCCTCGTCGAGTTCGTCCGGCGGAGGCGCGAGCAGGGGATGCTGAGGATCGATCTTGCGGGGCGCATAGGACGGCTCGCTCCGGTATGGGTCCGCGATCATCGACAGGTCGGGCCGCGGCAGGGGCCGCCTGCGAACGGCGTTGCGATGGATCGACGACGGGGCGGGGGAGGCGGCGACGCCCTCGCGCACCGGCGGCCGGGGAAGCGTCTCGCCGTCGGGCGGGGCGATCGCCATCAGCGCGGCGACGAGGACGGCCATCATACGCGATCCCCCGAAGTGATCTTGAAGCGTCGGGGCGCAGCTTAGCCCAACATTTGCTGCGCTCGCCAGCAGCGGCGCGAGGGAGGCCCAAAATTGGACAAGGCGGCCATCCAACAGACAAAGGGTGACCCCCATGCGGGGCGCGGCGATCGCGTCAACATCCTGGGCGTGGGCGTCACCGCGTCCAACATCGCCTCGGCCCTGGCGCGCTTTGACCGCTGGATCGGGGAGAAGCGGCGGGAATACGTCTGCGTCGCCGACGTGCACGTGATCATGCAGGCGCGCTGGAACCCCGCCTATAGGGCTGTGCTGAACGGCTCCGGCATGACCACCACCGACGGCATGCCGCTCGTATGGCTCTGCCGCATGCAGCGCGGGCGTGAGGTCGAGCGGGTCTATGGCCCCGACCTGCTGCTGGCCGCCTGCGAACACGGCTTGGCCCGAGGCCACCGCCACTTCTTCCTGGGCGGTGCGCCGGGCCTGGCCGAGACCCTGGCGGACCGGCTGGCCGAACGCTTCCCGGGCCTGCAGGTCGCAGGCGTCTACAGCCCGCCCTTCCGCCCGACCTCGCCGGCCGAGGACCGGGCCATGGTGCTGCAGATCAACGCCGCGCGCCCCGACTTCGTGTGGGTCGGGCTCGGCGCGCCCAAGCAGGAGTGGTGGATGCACACCTTTCGCCAGGCGCTGGACGCCCCGGTGCTGGCCGGGGTGGGCGCGGCGTTCGACTTCCACGCCGGAACCAAAACTCAGGCGCCGGCGATGATGCGTGCCTTAGGCGGAGAGTGGCTGTTCCGCCTGCTGTCGGAGCCCGGCCGGCTGTGGCCCCGCTACCGCAAGGTGGTGCCGGGCTTCCTCTACCACCTCTTCCTGCAGCAGAGCGGGTTGGCGCGTTATCCCCTCGACGCGGCGGCGACGCCAACGGCGCGATGCTCCTGCGCCGGGTGATCAGCGTGAATCCCGGCGGCCTGGAGCACGGGGGCGGCATCGGGCGCATGGTCGGCTACATGGTCGACGCGTTCCGCGAGCGGGCGGAGGCGCCGCGCTTCACCGTGCTCGACAGCCGCGGGCCGGGCCGCCTGGACCTGGCGCCCTTCTACTTCGCCGCCTGCCTGCTGCGCGTCCTGGCCGGCCGGTTGGGCGGCGGCGCGCTGATCCACGTCCACTTGGCGGGGAGGGGGAGCACGTTGCGCAAGGTCGTGCTCGTGCACCTGGCGGCGGCGGTGCGCCTGCCCGTTGTGCTGCACCTGCACGACTACGACTACCGCGCCTTCCTCGCCGGCCTGCCCAGGGCGGCGCACGGGCCGATCGCGTCCATGTTCCGTCGCGCGAAGGCGGTGGTGACCCTGGGGTCCGGCGACCAGCGGCTGGTGATGGAGCGATTCGGCCTGGCGCCAGATCGGGTGCTGGTCGCGCCCAACGCCGTTCCTCGGCCGGCCGACGTGCGTGCGCGCGAGGCGGGGCCGACCCGCGTCCTGTTCCTGGGCGATCCCAGCCGCCGCAAGGGTGTCCACGACCTGCTGGCGGCCTTGCAGGCGGTGGCGACGGGACCCGAGGTCCCGCCCTGGACCGCCGTGGTCGCCGGCGGCGGACGGGAACTGGACGGGTTCCGTCGGGAGGCTGCAACCCTCGGCCTTGAGGCGCTGGTCGAACTGCCGGGCTGGGTGGACCGAGACGCGGCGCATCAGCTGCTGGCGGACGCCGATATTCTTGTCCTGCCCTCCTATGCGGAAGGTCAGGCCATGTCCGTCCTGGAGGCGATGGCGAACGGGCTCTGCATCGTCTGCACCCCCGTGGGCGCCCTGGGCGAGACCGTCGAGGACGGGGTGAGCGCCCGGCTCGTCCCGCCGGGGGACGTGACGGCCCTGACCGCCGCCCTGCGCGAGGTCCTGTCCGATCCGGACCTGAGATCGCGGCTCGGCAAGGGCGCCTGGGCGCGGTTCGCGGCCGAGTACGACTGCGCGCGCTACCCCGCTCGCATCCAGGCCGCCTACGACCTCGCCTGCGGCTGAGACGAGGCTGCGTCTCGACGGCCGGCACATCCTTTGCAGCCAACGGTCCTGACGTCGCCGGAGGAGACAGACTTGATTTCACGTTTAGGCCTGATCGCCACAGGCCTCCTCGCCTCCGTCCTCTGCGGCGCGGCCGAGGCCAGGACCTTCTATGTCGCCGCGGACGGTGGGCTGGACGAGGCCACGGGCTCCGCCGAGGCGCCTTGGCGCACGCCTGCGCGCGCGCTCGGCGTCCTGCAGCCGGGCGACCGGCTGGTGATCCGGGCGGGGAGCTACCGGCAGGGCCTCGCCCTGTCCGTTTCGGGCGCGCCCGGGCGGCCAATCGCCGTGGTCGGGGAGGGGCGTCCCCTGATCGAGGGCGATGGCGACGCGGTGGCGATCACCGGCAGCTACCTGGACGTGGAAGGCCTGGAGGCGCACTCCACCGGCTGGGGCTCGGCCATCATGGTCGGCAAGCACAGCCACCACGTACGCGTGGCCCACGACATCGCCCGCGACAGCGCCTGCGGCGGGATCGCGGCGGTGGAGACGGACTATCTGACCATCGAGGCCAACCGCGTCTACGGCAACGCCCGACGCGCGCCCTGGCAGTGCAGCGGCATCTCGATCTACCAGGCCGACGCCGTCGACGACCAGCCGGGCTATCACAACGTCATCCGTGGCAACGTCGTCTACGACAACATGAATGTGCGGGTGGACGAGAACGTCAGCCACAGCCACGGCCACACCACCGACGGCAACGGCATCATCCTGGACGATTTCGATCACACCCAGTCCGGCTCCACCGCGCCCCCGTACCGCGCCGCCACCCTGGTGCTGCATAACATCAGCTTCGACAATGGCGGCCGCGGCCTGCACGTGTTCCACAGCCGCAACGTCGTTCTGGTGGGCAACACGGCCTACCACAACCTGAAGGACGCCAACCTCCAGGGCCCAGCGGGCGAGCTGTCGGCGGCCTTCTCCCAGGACGTCACCTGGCTCGACAACGTGGCCGTGGCCCGGTCGGGTGCGATCGGCGCCATCGACGCCTATGCGACGGGCCCGGACCGGTGGGACTATGACTTGGTCGTCGCAGACCAGCCCATGCTGGCGGACCATTCGGGGGCGAGGTGGGGCGCCCACATGCGCGTGGCGGACGAGGCGGGTTTCATCCGGCCCGGCCTCGCCAACGGGGCGGACTTCCACCTGCGCCCCGACAGTCCGAACCGCCGCGCAGGCATAGGACTGCGGCTCGGCGGCCCGGAACTGGTGGAGGAACTCGCCCGGCCCGCGGCCGTGGGCGTGGACCTGCGCTGACGCTGGCCGCAGATGGCGCAACCTCGAAGATGCGAACGGCCGGCCACCGCCGGATCGGACCCTGCAGCCTCGACGGGCCGCCTGCGGGTGGCGATCGTCGTCGGCCCGGACCTCCTGGACCACGATCTCGCCTTCGCCGCCATCGTGGCGCGCCACGCCGACGTCCTGGTCTGCGGGCCGACCAGCGCGGCGGGCTCGGCGCTGACTGAGGTCCAGTCCCGTGAACAGGCGCTGTTCACTTGGCCGCGACACCGCCAGGCGATCGCGAACCTGCGCCTTCTGTACGGCCTGTCGCGCCGCATCCGACGCTTCCGGCCCGACGTCGTCCACGTGCTGTCGGAAGGCCAGGTCTGGCTCAACCTCCTGCCGACCCTCGTCCGCCCGGCCCCCGTAGTCGTCACCCTGCACGACGTGGATCCCCACCCGGGCGACCGGGACACCCAGAAGGTGCCGCGCGCGCTGGTGAACCTCTTCGTGCGGCAGGCCGACGCGGTGCTGGTGCACGGCGAGGGGCTCAAAGCCCGCGCTGTGGCGCGCCTCGGCCTGTCCCCCGATCGCGTGTTCGCAGGCCGTCATCCCCCGATCGGCCGCTATGCGGCCCTGGCGCGGCAGGCGGGCTTCGCCAAGCCCGGCGACGGCGTGTTCCGGATGCTCTTCTTCGGCCGCATCTTCGCCTACAAGGGCGTGCGCCACTTGGTGGCGGCCGAACCCCTGATACCCCCCGACATTGCGCCGCGCCTGACGGTGATCGCCGGCCGGGGCGAGGCCCAGGACCTGGGCGCCGTCGCCGCGCCCGAGCGCTTCGACCTGCGCCTGCGCAGGATCGAGGACCTGGAGACCGCCCGCCTGTTCGCCGAGGCGGACCTGCTGGTGGCGCCCTACGTGGAGGCCTCGCAGAGCGGCGTCCTGGCCATAGCCGCAGCCTTCGGCCTTCCGGTGGTGGCGAGCGATGTCGGCGAGATCGGCCCGCTGGTGCGCGCCACCGGCATGGGCCGGGTGGTTCCGCCCGCCGACCCTCAGGCCCTGGCGGAGGCCATCACCGCTCTAGCCCGTGACCGCCAGGCGCTCATGCACCACGCTCAAAGCGCCCGCCAGGCCCTGGACGGCGTGCTGGGAGACCAGGCCATCTGGGCGGCCGTTAGACACACCTACGACGCGGCGATCGGCGCGAAGTTCCGCTGAACTCCGCCCATCGACGGGGCGCGTGCCGAGCCGGTACGAAGTTTGCAGACGGCCAAGTCATGGCTCTCGAACCTAGCCGCTTCGATCCCATGCAGCCGATCGTCTTTCACGACCGGTTCGGTTGGCTGCACTCGCCCCCGACGATGGCCGCACGCCCGCCGCTCGGCGTCGTGATCTGCTCGCCGCTGGGGCGCGACGCGCGGTGCGCGCACCTGCCCATGCGGCTGTTCGCAGAGCAGCTGGCCCGGAGCGGCGTGCCAACGTTGCGCTACGACCATGCCGGCACGGGTGAGTCGCTCGACCTCCCAGGCGAGGAGGACGCCCTTCCGGTGTGGCTCGCCGACATCCGGCGCGCCATTCAGACGCTGCGTGAACGGACAGGCGCGGAGCGGGTGGTGCTCTGCGGCGTCCGTCTCGGCGCCACCCTCGCCGCGGCGGCGGCGGTCGACGCCGACGGCCTGGCGCTCTTTGGCCCCATCGTGAGCGGCCGCTCCTGGACCTCGAAGGCCGCCTTCGCGGCGGGGCAGTCGGGGGTGGCCGGCCGGCCGGCCGACGGGGCGCTGGACACGGACGGCATGATGCTGTCGGGCGCCACCGTGGCCAGCCTGGCCGGCCTGGACATGCTGCGCATGTCCGCTCCCCCGCGCGTCCTGGTCTTCACGCAAGGGAGGACGACCGACGCCTATGTCCGTCATCTCCGCCAGTCCGGCGTCACGGTCGACGAGCAGGCTTTCCTCGGTCATGCCGAGCTGTTCCTGGACTCCCACAGCAACATCGCCCCCCAAGCGGCCTTCGACAGCGCCCTGGCGTGGCTCGCCGATGCCTTCCCGGCGAAGACGGTGCAGGACGAAGCCGCCGCCGGCGCCCTGCCTCACTGGGTGGAGTCGAAGGCCGGATACATCTTTGACGCTGCAGCGCTTCGGACCGCAGGGGCTGTGGAGCGCCCGGTCCGCTTCGGGCCGGGTCTGCACGGCGTCTTCACCGCGCCTGTCGAGGGGCGGGGAGACGGACGGGCCGTCCTGTTCTGCAACACGGGCGGAGACCCTCGCGCCGGGATCGGACGACTGGCCGTCCAGGCCGCGCGCGAACTCGCCCAGGACGGCGTCGCCTCGCTTCGGTTCGACTTTGGCGGTCTCGGCGACAGCCCTATGCCTTCCGGCGACCCCCGAAGCCACGTCTACGAGCATGACCGGCAGACCGACGTAGACGCCGCCCTGGCGCTTCTGGCGGCGCAGGGCTGCACGCGCGTCTTCGCTTTCGGCGTCTGCTCAGGCGCCTATCACGCGATGCATGCGGCGCTCCGGGACGAGCGCATCTGCGGCGTCTTCGCAGTCAATCCCCTCAGGCTGGTCTGGCGAGGAGAAGAAATAACCTTCGGCGACCGCGCCGACGCCTACGTCGGCAAGCTGGGTGACCCGACCACCTGGAAGCGCCTGCTGGCGGGTCACCTGCAGCTCGTCACCATTGGACGCGCCCTGCTGTCCAGGCTCCAGGCCTACCTCGTAGGACGCGCGACGAACGGTCCCGCCGGCGGACTTCGCCGCGACCTCGCCAGGCTGTCGGGCCGGGGTGGCCGCATGCACCTGCTCGTGGGTGCGGAGGATGCGGCGCTCGACGAAATCCAGGCCTATCTCGGCCGGAACGGCGGACAGCTGGCGCGGCTGCCCGGCATGTCGGTCCAGATCGAGCTGGGGTTGGACCACGGACTGTCTCGTTCGGCCAGCCGCGAAGCGGCCCTGAAGGCGCTCTGGCGGTGGCTGGATCTCGGCTCCCGAGACACCCGGCTCTCCGAGGCGCGCGAATACCCTGCGACCGATCCCGCCTTGCGGAACTCTGCTCCGGCCCCGCAATCACAATATCCAGTTTAGGCGAGCCGCGGGCTTGCGCGAGTTCGCCAGCGATGGGCCACGCGCTTCTCGAACGTGGCGAGCCATTCGATGCTGTCCACCCTCGGTTAGGCCGCTTCACGCCGCTGGGACCGTGGAGGGCTGCACGGCCAGCGCGTCCCGGACCATCCGGTCGAGGTCGTTCCGCTCGGGCCGCCAGTGCGTGTGGCGCAGCAGGCGCGAGGGGTCCGCCACGACCTCGGACGGGTCGCCGAAGCGTCGCGGCGCCATGCGCCGGTCCAGCCGCACGCCCGCGACGCGCTCCGCGGCGTCGAGGACCTCCAGGACCGACCATCCCCGCCCGTAGCCGCAGTTCAGCACCTGCGGCGCGTCGGGCGCCTGCATCAGGGGCAGGACGGCGAGGTGCGCGGCCGCCAGATCCTCCACGTGGATGTAGTCGCGCACGCCCGTCCCGTCCCAGGTGGGGTGGTCCTGGCCGTAGACGGGCACGTGGTCACGCTCGCCCCGGAGCGCCTCGAGCGCCACCGTCAGCAGCGAGCCCGGGGCGCCGGCCCTCGCACCCGCCCGCGCCTGTGCGCCGGCCCCGGCCACGTTGAAGTAGCGCAGCGCGATGTAGCGCAGCCCATGCGCGCGCGCGGCGTCGGCCAGCATCTGCTCAGTCATCAGCTTGCTCATGCCGTAGGGGTTGAGCGGCCGGGTGGGCGCCTCCTCGCCAACCCTGGGGGTGTCTGGCGCGCCATAGACCGCAGCGCTTGAGGAGAACAGCAGGGCAGGCTTCGAGGACGCCGCCAGCACCGCCTCGATCAGCTGCCGGCTCTTGCCGGTGTTGTTGTCGTAGTAGCGGAGCGGTTCGGCGACGGAGTGCGAGGCGGAGGTCGAGCCCGCGAAGTGCAGCACTACGCTGGGCGCGACTTCGTCCATCACCGCGTCCAGCAGGGCCCGGTCGCCCGCGTCGCCCTGGACGAGGCGGACGCCAGCGGGCACGGCGTCGCGGCGGCCGGTGGAGAGGTCGTCCAGGACCGTCGGACGCCAGCCGTCCTCCAGCAGGGCGGCCACCACGTGCGAGCCGATGTAGCCGGCGCCGCCGGTAATCAGGGCCGCGCCCCGGCTCACGCGCGCGCCACCGCATAGCGTTCGGCCGCCATGGCCTCCACCCGCGTCCGGAGCTCCACCTCGCGCCCGAGCTGGAAGCCGATCTGGGACGCGTAGGCGGCGCAGGCGTCCGCCTTGCGGCGCCGCGCCGCGGGGGAAAGCGCCGTCTCTGCCCAGGCCAGGGCCGCTACCGTCAAGGCTTCGGGATCGGCCGGCGAGGAGCGGTCGGCGTAGGGCCAGTCGGTCCACCAGCGCAGGCGGACGGCCGGAACCGAGGCGCGCGCCGCCCGGTGCACCAGCACGTGGTCCACGTGGCCGCCGAGGGCGCGGGGCGCCCAGACCTCGTCGGGTGCATGAGCGTCCACCAGCCCTGTGACGATGCGCGCGAGCGTCGGCTGAGCCGGATCCTCGGGGCGGGGCGGCTGGAACAGCTCGGCCGCGCTGCGATAGCCGCGATGCGGCGCTTCCCGCAGCGGCAGGTGGACCGGGTGAAGGCCGAGGCCCGCGCAGGCGATCTCGTCCTCACGACGGCGGAGCGCCATGTAGTCAACCTCGGGACCCAGTCCCTTATCCAGCTGGCAGGCCAGCGCGAAGCCCTGCGGCTCCGCCACGCCGCCGGTGAACAGCGTCGCCACCACTACCCGCCAGCCCGCATCAGCCCGCGCCGTCAGGCCGCCGCCGGCGGAGAAGACCGCATCGTCCAGGTGCGGCGAAAGGGCGAGCAGGACCTGGGTCACAGCAGGTGCGGCCTATCGCGAAAGCGGCAGGGGGTCAGCGGCAGCGCCGGGTCGAAGTCCACGTCCGGCGCGGTTGCGGCCAACCGGTCGTAGAGGGCCATGATCTCGCGTCCCACCGCCGTCCAGCTGTAGGTGCGCCGGCATTCCTGCAGCGCCGCCTCGGCAAGCCGGACGCGCAGGGCCGCATCGCCGAGCAGGCGTTCGAGGGCCGCGGCCTGGGCGTCCAGGTCGCCGGGCTCGACCAGCAGGCCGTTCTCGCCGTCGCGCAGGCAGTCGGTGACCCCGACCGCCCGGCAGGACAGCACCGGCAGGCTCGAGGCCATCGCCTCTAGGATGGTGTTGGAGAAACCTTCCGAATAGCTCGGCGAGGCGAACAGGTCGTGGGCGCGGTAGACCTCCGGCGCGGCGTCGTAGGCGACGTAGCCGAGGAAGCCCAGCCGGTCCTGCGCCAGGCCCCGCTCCGCCGCCAGGGCGCGGGCGGGCTCCAGGTCCGGGCCGATGCCGGAGATGGTGGCGCGCCAAGCCAGCTCCGGCCGGTCCAGCCGGTGCAGCGCCTCGATGAAGTCGAGCACGCCTTTCCTCCGGTCGACCCGGCCATGATAGAGGATGCGCAAGGGCCCCGACGGCCGGTCGCCTTCGGCGGGACGGAACCGCGCGGTGTCCACCGCGCCTGGTACGAGGGTGAAGCGCGTGCGCGGCGTCCCGAGCCGCTCGCAGACCTCGTCGCGGAAACTCTCGCCCCCGATCAGCAGCGCGCCAGCATGGTCCAGGGTGCGCACCATGGCGAGCCGGTGCGTCTCGCAGCAGGCGCCGACCCAATGGCCGTCGCCGCCCTGGATGGACACCAGGTTGGGGACGCCGGTCCGCCTGGACGCCAGCAGCGTCGCCCAGCCGGTGGGATAGCCGTACTGGGCGTGCAGGATGTCGAAGGGACGCCGGGCGTGCTCAGCGGCGACGGTGTCGGCCACGGTTCGGATGTCCCGCTCGAAGTCGCCGCCGTCCTGCTCGCCGACCGCCTCCAACCCGATGACCCGGACGCCCTGGACGGGTGGGGGAGGGCCGCCGCCGTACACCGTGGCGTGGCCGCCGCCATAGAACTGGCTGACCAGGGTCACGTCGTGGCCCGCGGAGACCAGTTCGCGCAGCAGGTTGGACGCATAGATGCTCATGCCCGAGATGGCCGGGAAAAAGCGGCGGCTGACAAAGCAGACCCTCATCCCGCCTGCGCCGTGTCGCCGCCACCAGGCTCGTGCGCCTTCAGCCAGGCGATGGACTCCGGGATGGCCAGGTGGGCGCGCGGGCTCTCGCGCGAAAGCTCCACGCAGACGAGCTTGCGGAAGGCGGTCTCCTGCAGGGCGGCTAGGATGGCGGGCATGTCCATCTCGCCCTGGCCGAAGGGCAGGTGTTCGTGCACGCCGCGCCGCATGTCCTCCACCGCCACCGTGCCCAGCCGGTCCGCATAGAGGCGCACCGCCTCGGCCGGGTCGATGTCCTGGGTCACCAGGCAGTGGCCGGTGTCGAGCGCCAGCGAAAGCCCCTCCACGCCGAGCGCAGCCCATTGCGCCGCCGTTTCCACCAGCATGCCGGGCTCCGGCTCGAAGGCCGCCACGACGCCGCGAGACCGAGCGTAGCCCACCACCTCATTCAACCCGTCGAGAAGCCAGAGGCGCGCCGCCTCGTGGGCGAGGCCGGGCTTGGGCACGCCGGCCCAGAAGGAGACCGCCTCCGCCTCCAGGATGTCGGCGACGTCGACCGCGCGCTTGAGGAAGGCGATCCGCCTTCTCCGCCCTTCGGGCGAGGCGCTCACCAGAGTCGGCTCGTGCTTGTCGCGGGGGTCGAGCAGGTAGCGGGCGCCGGTCTCGACCACGCAGCCGAGCTGCAGATCGCGCAGCCGCGCCGCCAGGCGCCCCGCGTCCCCGGCCCAGTCCGTAGCGTAGGGGTCGAGGTGGTGGTGGTCTAGCGTCAGCGCCACGCCGGCATAGCCGCAGCCGGCGATCAGCTGCAGCGCATCGTCCAGCCGGTGGTGGGCGCAGCCGTTGGTGTTGTAGGCGTAGCGCAGGTTCATGCCAAACTCGCCCCCCCGTCGGCGGCGTGCGCCACGTGGTGGGCCTCCGGCTCGCGGTAGAGCGGATACAGCGGTCCAACGATGGCGTCCGCGAGGGCCGTGTCGAACAGCGGCTGGCCGCCCAGCCGCGCGCACGCCTCCGGCGTCAGCCGGATCGACTTCAGCGTGTCGGTGGCCTGGCCGAAGCGGACCAGCGGATGGTCGCGGGCGATCAGCTTGGCGGCGTTGCGCTCGCCGATGCGGTGATAGCTCATGGTCTCCACCTCCAGGCCCGGCGTGATGGCCTTGACGACGGCGATGGCCCGGCTGGGCGGCGAGAAGTCGACATAAAGCGGCTCCAGCCCGCCGCCTTCCAGCCGCTCGCAAACGAGGCGGCCGCGGGCCCGGGCGTCCGGCGCGGGCGTGGTGGGCAGCTCGGCGAAGGACTTATGCGCGCGCTCGGCGTAGACGCTGTCTTTCAGCCAGCCGGCCAAGTCCTCGGTCGGGCGCGTGGTCCAGTCCGCCATCGCCTGGAAGGCGCGATTTTCGCCGGTCTTGGCGTTGGCGCCCGAGCGGGCCATGAAGCGCGCCACGTAGCCGGGTGGGGCGACCCTCTCGGCCAGCGCCGTGGGGCCGTGAGCGAAGGCCTTGCGCACGCGGGAGGCGCCAAACTCGCACAGCGCCTTTTCCAGCGCGGCGTCGCGGTCGGGGTGGCAGGCCTCGCCGCAGGCGGTGAGCATGATGGGCGTGGGCGGCGCGCGCCCGTCCGCCTCTCGCCCCACGCAGTAGAGGTTGGAGAGGCCCCACGCGTCTGTGGCGAACTTCACCTTCACCTCGACGCCGGCCAAGGCGTAGGCCTCGAGCGCGGCGCGGGCGGCGAGACCCGGGTGGTCGGGCAGGTCGAGCACCACGCCTTGGTCCAGGGCGCGGAACAGCAGGCCGTTGCCGTCACGCTGCAGCAGCTCGAGCAGGCCATGGCCGAGCGCCCAGTCCACGTCGGGCCCAGCGCCCATACCGTTGGAGATGATCGTGGTGAAGGGGACGTAGCCCGGCGTCAGGTCCTTGCGGCTGTAGGCGGCCAGCTCGATGGGGACCAGCACGGTCGCGCCGTCGCGAGCGCGCACCGCCTCCACCCACTCGAGGGGCGTGTCGCGGCCGACGGGGGAGCCGGCGGGCAGGCACAGGGTCAGCGGGTCGGCCACGGCCGCCTGTCCGAGGGCCCGCGTCAACTCGCGCCAGCTGCCGCGGGTGCGCGGAGCCTGCGGCAGGACCAGGGTGGGTTGCACCATCTCAGCAATCTCGCCCAAAGCCCCCACGATCGCCTGGCCCTCCTCGGGGCCATAGCCCACGCCGTAAGGCATGATGCCGCTGAGCCGTGGATCGTCGGGGAACAGCGCCACCACCCAGACCGGCAGGCCGGTGCGGTCCAGCCGGGTGAGCGGGAAGGCGGTGATCTCGCCCGCGGGAAAGGCGTCCAGGTAGGCGCGCGCGGACTCAGGCAGATCCGACGGCAGGCCGCCGGACAGGCGCCTCACAGCGGCGTCCTCACCACGCCCGGCGGACGGGCCAGCGCGGCGTCCAGCATGCCAAGCGCCACCTCCTGGCCGATCTCGGGGGCGTACTCGAAGGGCGTCAGCAGAGTGTCGAATTCCAGCGGCGCGATCGCCTCGCGGTAGCGGCGCAGCTCCCGGTGGGTGAGGGGGATGTCCTTGTGGAAGGCCTTGTGGCTGGAAATGGCCACGGACCGGCCGCGCACGTCCTGGTCCACCTTGAACATGTCGCCGCAGAAGAGCCGCCGGCCGGTCGCGTCGTGCAGCGCCGCCTGGCCCGCATAGTGGCCGCCGACGTGGTGCAGGCTGAAGCCGCCGCCGAGGTCGAGCCCGTCGTCATAGGGGGCGGTGACGCGGAACGCCTTGGTCATGGCCAGGTCGTCCACCTGGATCGCCAGGGTGGCCGCCGGATAGGCCTCCTGCAGTTGCCATAGTGCGCCGTAGCCGTGGGCATGGCTGGCGGCGATCACCGCGATGCCGCCCCGCCGGTCGATCTCCTCCAGCATGGCGGGGCTGTAGAAGGGCGCGGCCTCGAAGGCGATATTGCCGCCCTGCGCCAGCCGCAGCCAGCCCACGCCCGCCAGGCCCAGCGCCGGGGTGGTGGTGAAGGCCAGAAGGTCAGGCGCGACCTCGCGCCAGCCGCCCCGGTGGGTAGAGGCGACCTTGGCTTCTGGGAGGAAGCGCCAGCCGTCCGGCGGCAGGTCGTTGCGCACGTCGGTGCACACCGGACAGGACGGCGGGTTTGCGAAATAGCGCTGCCAGAAGCCGCAGTTCGCGCAGGCGTAGAGGCTCAGAGGCATGCGAAGGCCTCCCGGTAGGCGGCGTCGAAACGACGCGCCAGCTCCAGGTCGCGTGTCGGGGAATAGTCGTGCGGGTCGCCCCGCGCCGCCGCCGCGAAGGCCGCCGCCTGCACGGCGAACGGGCTGAGCTGGACGTCAAAGGCGATCGGCTCGCGCGCCCCGGTGCGTCCGCAGGTGCGCCACAGCTCGCCCCCCGCGGTCTGGCCCATGGTGTCCAGGGCAGTGAGCTGGCCATGCTCCCCCAGCACCTCCAGCCGGCGGCGGGGCAGGGCCTCCGGGCAGTTGTAGGCCACGTGCAGGCTGACCAGCACGCCAGAGGCCGTCACGCCGGTCACCAGCCCGCCGTCCTCCACTGGGTAGTCGTGCACCCGGCGCTGCAGCACCATCGCTAGCCGCTCCACCGGTTCGCCGAGCAGGGCGTGGACGAGGTCCAGGCCGTGCGGCGCCAGGTCGACCGCCGCGCCGCCGCCGGCCTGGAGCGGATCGGCC
>CAXUEN010000024.1:0-2162 GCA_964249945.1 uncultured Caulobacteraceae bacterium
TCGCGGAACCGCTCGGCCGCGCGCCGCGCCGCCTGCCAGAGCGCGCCGTAGGACCAGCTGCGGCCCTCGCAGGTCAGCGCGATCCGCTCCGGATCGGCGTCCGCCGCCATCTGGAGCAGGAGCGAGATGTTCACGGCGAGCGCCGGTCAGTCGGACGACGGCAAGGGCTTGGCGTCCTTGGTCTGCAGGGCGACGCCGTCGACGGACAGCGATCCCTTTCCAGCCTTGACGCAGAGCACCTCTATCGCACCACCAGCGTCCTGGTAGCGCTTGCCGATCTTGGTCCCTTCGGCGAAGGCTGGATCGACGGCCCCGCGCTCCGCCGGACGCTCCTCGGCCATCGGCGCGCCACCGCACGAAAGCTCCGCCGGGCGGCCTGCGCGGATCACCATCACCTCGGTGTCGCACACCGCGCTTTTCAGCTTCGTGCCCGGCTTCATCGTATCCGTCTCCCCCTGACCAGACGCCGCGATCCTCTTACGGCGATCACCTCGCCCGCTCCATGCAGATCATGGCGAGACCCGACAAGATCGTTCACACGATCAGGCGCCGATCTGGTTGAACGGCACGTTCTTGTCGGGGCGGTAGTCCTGCGGCAGGCCGAGGATGCGCTCCGCGATGGTGTTGAGCAGCATCTCGTCGGCGCCCCCCGCGATGCGGCCGAGGGGGCCGGACAGCCAGCTCGTCGTCCAGTTGCGGCGCGAGCGGCTCTTGTGGTCGATGGCGAGCCCGGCCGGTCCCATCATGTCGAGCGCCACGGCCGAAAGCCGCTGGCGCGCGCGCATGGAGACCAGCTTGTGAATCGAGCCGTTGGCGTCCGGTTCCTTGCCCGACGCCAAGGCGAGGAAGGCGGTGTCGCGGATGGCGGCCAGCGCGCTCTGCTGGCGGTAGGCGTCGGCGATCGCGTGACGGACGCGGGCGTCGCCGATCGCCGGCCCCTCGTCGGTCATCGTGTCGCGCGCATAGCTGGTGAAATAGGCGGCCGGCGGCCCGAAGCCCGCCTCGTCCGCGGCGCTGTAGCGCTCGATGAAGAGCGTCTCCATCGCCACCGCGAACCCCTCGCCCACGCCCCCCAGCCGCTGGCTGTCGGGGATGAGCACGTTGTCGAAGAACACCTCGTTGACGTGGCTGTCGCCGGTCATCAGCTTCACTGGCCGCACGGTGACGCCGGGCGCCTTCATGTCGAGCCAGAAGTAGGTCAGCCCCCGGTGCTTGGGCACGGTGGGATCGGTGCGCACCACGATCACGCCGTAGTCGGCGTGCTGCGCCTGGCTGGTCCACAGCTTCTGGCCGTTCACCCGCCAGCCGTCGCCGTCGCGCTCGGCCCGGGTGCGAAGCCCCGCCAGGTCGGAGCCGGCCGCAGGCTCGGAGAACAGCTGGCACCATATCTGCTCGCCGCGGAGCGCCGGCAGGGCGAAGCGCTGGCGCAGCTCCTCCGACGCCCGGCGCAGGATCATCGGCACCGGCATGCCCAGGCTGATGATGAAGTAGTCGTCGGGCATGCCGTAGGGCATCTGCTCCTGGTCGTAGATGATCTTGTGGATGTCGGTGAGTCCGGCGCCGCCGTACTCCTTCGGCCAGGCGATCCCCACATAGCCGTTGTCGTGCTTGCGCCGCTGCCAGCGACGGCCGAGCGCGAGCCGCTCGTGCGCATCGAGCCCCGCCTGCGCGGCGGGCCCGAATTCATGTTCGTTGGCGGCGATGAAGTCGCGCGCCGCGGCGCGGTAGCTCTCGTAGTCGTGGGGCCTCATGCCGCTTGCTCCAGGGCCGCCACGATGCGGTCCTCCCATAGGGACGGGCGTCCGAGTTCGAGTGCGGTCGCCCGCGCCCGCCGGTAATGGAGATGCAGGTCCGCTTCCCACGTCACGCCGATCCCGCCGTGCACCTGCACCGCCAGCCAGGCCGCCTGCTCATAGGCCTCGCTGGCGTTGAGGCGCGCGGTGGCGGCGGCGAGCTCCGCGCCCACATCGCCGCTGTCGAAGCGGTGGGCGGCGTCGGCTGCGGCCGAGCGGGCGAGCTGGGCCAGCACCCACATCTCGGCGATGCCGTGCTTGACCGACTGGAACTTGCCGATCGGCTGGCCGAAGGCGACGCGGGTGTTGGCGTAGTCGCGCGCCAGCTCCACGCAGGCGTCCGCGCCGCCGGTCTGCTCGGCGGCGACC
>CAXUEN010000024.1:2172-14500 GCA_964249945.1 uncultured Caulobacteraceae bacterium
ATGCCGGCGGGCACGTGGCCATGGACGTGGAGCCCGAGCCGGTGCGCCTCGGCGCCCTCGAACACCAGGTCGGCGGCGCAGCGGCTGTTGTCGAAGCTGTCGAGGACCTCGCGTCGAACACCGGCGAGATCGACCACGAACAGGGCCGGTTCGCCATCGGCATCCTCGTCCGCCGCATAGACGACCGCGACGTTTCCGGCGGCGCCGCCGGTGACCGCCGACTTGCGCCCGCTCAGGCGTCCGCCAGCGACCCGGGCCTTCGGCCGCTGCGGTGCGATCTCGACGCCCTCGGTGGTGGCCAGCACGCCGATCGCCTCGCCTGCGGCGAGCGCCGGCAGCCAGCGGGTCTTGACCGCTCCGTCGCCATGCCGCGACATCGCGTCGGCGCAGGCGAAGGAGGTCGACAGGAAGGGCGCGCCCGCCGCAACCCGGCCCAACGCCTCCACCACTAGGCAGAGTTCGATCAAGCCGAGGCCGAGCCCGCCATGGTCTTCCGCGATCGTCACGCCGGTCCAGCCATTCTCGGCGCAGAGCCGCCACAGATCCGCGTCGTACTCTCCGCTCCCGTCGAGCAGGCGCCGCAGCACGCCCCCATCGTAGCGCGCGGCGAGCTGGCGGCGGGCCTCCTCGCCGATGGCGTTCTGTTCTTCAGTGTACAGGAAGGCCATGGGATCAGGGCGCCAGGTTGCCGGCGTTGGCCGCGTGCTTGGCCGCGACGTAGCCGAAGGTGAAGGAGGGTCCGAGGCTCGACCCCGCCCCGGGATAGCTGCGGCCCATCACGGAGGCGGTGGAGGTGCCCGTGGCATAGAGGCCTGGGATCACCGAACCGTCCTTGCGCAGCACCCGCGCGCTGCTGTCGGTGACCAGGCCGCCGTAGGTGCCGACATCGCCCGGGAAGATCTGCACCGCATAGAAGGGGCCCTGGTCGACCGGCCCCAGGCTCGCCGACGGCCTGTGCCCCTCATCGCCGAGATACCTGTGCCCGGCGTCGCCGAGATAGCGGTCATAGGCGCGCCCTCCCCGGCCGAAGTCCTCGTCAACGCCCTTGTGCACGAAGCCGTTGAACCGTTCCACCGAGGCCGTCAGCTTGGCCGGGTCCATCTCGCAGGCGCGCGCCAGATCCTCAACCGTCGCGCCCTTGCGCAGGAAGCCGCTGTCGAACCAGGCCTTCGGCTTCTTCGTCCCCGGCATGCTGCCGGCCAGCATGTATTTGCGCAGGTACTGGCTGTCCATCACCAGCCAGCTCGGCACGGCCGGCGCGATCTTGTCGCGGGCGAACATGTCCTGGCAGAACTTCATGTAGGACTGGGCCTCGCGCATGTAGCGGACGCCCGTCTGGTCGACGATGATGCTGTGGGGGCTGGACACGTCGCCCTGCACCATTGGCAGCAGCTCGGTATGGCCGGGCGGCAGCGCGATCTGGCAGCCGACCATCTCCTCCATCTGGGCGATGGCGCCGCCGACGCGCATGGCCTCCTCGATCATCTCGCCGGTGTCGCCGGGATTGGCGTTGGTCCACTTGGTGGAGGTTCCCGGCTGGTAGGCGTCGCGCATGCGCTGGTTGCGCGAGAAGCCGCCGGCGTTGATCAGCACGCCGTGGTGGGCGCCGATCCGGCGCTCCTCGCCGTCGATCACCGCCAGCACGCCGACGACCGCGCCTGTGGCGTCGGTCAGCAGCTCCTTGACGCCGGCGTTGGTGCGGATGGGCACGCCGGCCTTCAGCGCCGCCTTCAGCATCCGTCCCTGCAGCGCGGCGCCCGCGGTGACGTAGCGCTTGCCGGTGAGCTTGGCGTGGAGCGTGCGGGCCACGACCCTGGCCATCATCTTCTTGCCGATCGACGTCGTCTTGAAGCGGGGGACCTTCATCGCCTCGTCCAGCGGGACCGGCAGCTGGAGGTAGTTCTTGCGAAGCCTGTCCTTCCATTCGCCGAGCTCGTTGGCGTCGAACAGCTCCGCGATCACCGTCCGCCCGGCCTCCAGGCCGCCCGGAAGCTCGTCGTAGTAGTCGGGCCAGTAGGGGATGCGCTCCAGCTTGACGCCCTGGTCGACCAGGAAGTCGATCATGCGCGGCGCCTCGGCCAGGTAGGTCAGCCGGCGCTCGCGGGTGCCGCCGGGCACATCCTCCACGTCCGGGCCCGCCAGGGCGTCGAGGTAGGTCGCCGCCGCCTCGTGGCTGTCCTTCACGCCTGCGGCGGCCAGGAAGCGGTTGTTGGGGATCCACATCACGCCGCCAGACATGGCGGTCGAGCCGCCGACCAGGTCGGTCTTCTCCAGGATCAGCGGCCGCTTGCCCACCGAATGCATCAGCAGCGCCGCGCACATCGATCCGCCGCCGCTGCCGACGATCACGAAATCGAACATCTCGTCCATGGCTAAAGCACCCTCTCGGCCAATGTCCATGCGGCCCGGCGGCCAGGCGCGTCTTCGCGGGCCGTCGCCAGCCTGCACAAGGCCGATCTCATCCTGACGGTGGGGAAGCTCGCCCCGCGGGTCAATCAGACCCCGCCCGCCGGCCGCGATCGTCGACACGGTCTTCGCCTGGGCGATGCCTCGTCCACGTCAGAGCGACCCATGGCCGGAGGTGGTGACCAGATCGAGCGCGGTGTCGGGCGGCAGGTCGATGATCGTGCGCACGACGCCTGCGATGCTGGCCAGTTCGGAAGCGCGGTTCCCGGTCATCGGCATGCCCGCGTCCGCGCAGGCCTTGGCGAAGCGCCCGAGCGCCGCGGGGTCCACGTCCCACGCCTTGTCCGGATCGATCAGCGAACCGATCCGGAGCACAGTGGAGCGGATCCCGTCCGCCTTCAGCTCCTGCCGCAGCCCGCGCGCCAGCCGCTCCAGACCGGCCTTCGCCGTCTCGTAGAGGACGAGGTGGGGGACGTCGATGTCCACCGACTCCGAGGAGATGGAGACGATCAACCCCGCCGTCGAGCGGCGCAGCAGCGGGATGGCCGAGCGGGCGCACAGCACCGGCCCGAGCAAATTAGTGTCGAGCGCCGCGCGGATCTGGGCGTCGCTGGCCTCCTCGATCAGGAAGGGCTGGAACACCGCGGCGTTGTTGATCAGCACGTCGAGGCGGTCGTGACGCTCGGCTATGGCGGCGAAGGCGGCGCGGACCGAGGCCGGGTCGGCCACGTCGCAGCCTAGCGCCATGGCGTCGCCGCCCAGCGCCTGCGCCACCGCCTCCACCTTGGCCAGCGTGCGCCCCAGCAGGACGACCGTCTCGCCATAGCCCGCGAGCCGGCGGGCGATGGCGCGGCCGAGGCCGAGGCCCGCACCGGTGATCGCGACGCCCTTGCCCATGCGACAGTCCCTCCCCGCTCAGAGCGCCAGCGGCGCGGCGATCAGGCGCGCTGCGGCGGCCTCGCGACCGCCGGCGATCGCCGCGTGAACGTGGGCGCGCTTCAGCAGCAGGTGCGGATCCGCCTCGTCGCTGAAGCCGATCCCGCCGTGGACCTGGATGTTGAGGCGCGCATTGCCCAGCGCCGCCTGCATCGCCAGCAGCAGCGCGGCCTCGACCTGCGCCGCCGCGTCGTCGCGGGTATCGTCAATCGCAACCGCGCCGAAGGTCGCTTGGTCCACCGCGGCGCGGGCGGCCATCGACATGTCGGCGCAGTGGTGCTTGACCGCCTGGAAGCTCCCGATCGGCCGGCCGAACTGCTCGCGCATCTTGGCGTAGGCCACCGCCATGTCGAGCGCGGCGCCAGCGATTCCCGCGAGCGCCCCCGCATCGATCAGCCGCGCGCGCAGCAGCGCCGCCGCGTCCAGCGTAGCGACCTGCTCGCCGGGATCGGCGCCCGGGCGCAACGCCGTCATCCAGAGCCGGTCGCGCACCTCATGGGCGTTCGAAGCCGCAAGACGGTGCAATGCGCCGCCCTCATCGTGCCGGAGCAGCAGGAGGTCGGCCTCGCCGCCGTCGACCACCACGACGCCCTCGCCGCTGCGATAGGCGGCCGCGACCCGCGTGGTCCCCGCGACCATTCCGTCGGTCTCGTCCGCCACCCCGGCGTGAACAGCCGCCATGGTGGCGAACACCGAAGGGGCCGCCAGCCGCCGCCCCAGCCGCTCGGCCAGCAGCACCTCCTCCGCCGCGCCGAGACCGACGCCTCCGCGGTCCTCCTCCAGCGCGATACCGAACAAACCGAGTTCCGCCAGTCCCGCCCAGGTCTGCGCGCCGTCGTCGACCTGCTCGTGCAGCCGCGCCAGAGGCAGCAGCGCATCGAGCGGGCGGTCGAACGCGGCGACCAGCGCACGCTGGTCGAGGTCGGGGTGGTGGCGGAGCGTCATCCAGGCTTCAGCATCGGCGCGCCCTTAGGACCATCGCGCCGCGGCGCCGTCTTGATGCCGCGCGACATCGGCCGGACACCAGCACCGGCGCGTCCGGGTTTGCGGCTCGACTCATTGTCGCCCGTCATCAAGACGCCTTCCGGAGTCGGATGCTTGAAGAGGCGAGAAGCGGCGGCAGGGAGCCTTGATGGCGCGAGCCAGAGCCTTGATCGGGCGCGCGCCCACATGAGCGAAGGCTGGGACGAGGCCGCCGACTTGGTCGTGATCGGCAGCGGCGGCGGCGCGCTGGCCGCGGCGCTGACGGCGGTCCGCTCCGGCCTCTCGGTGATCGTGCTCGAGAAGGGCGCCAAGTTCGGCGGGTCGACCGCCATGTCCGGCGGCATCCTCTGGCTGCCGGGCAACCCGGTGCTGCGGCGCACGGGCGACCGGGACACGATCGAGGCGGGTCGCACCTACCTCGACGGCCTGATCGGTACGGACGACTCGGCCTCCACGCCGGCCCGGCGCGACGCCTTCCTGCGCGCGGTGGAGCCCATGGTGGAGATGCTGGAGGCGGAAGGGCTGCGCTTCTACGCCTGCCGCGGCTATTCGGACTATTACGACGAGCGGCCGGGGGGCCATCCGCCGGGTCGGGCGATCGGGGCCAAGGCCATCTCGGCCAAGCGGCTGGGCGACGATGCCGAGCGGCTGATGCTGCTGCCCGGCTGGAACCTGCCCATCGCCACCGACGAGTTCGCGGCCCTGTCGCTCGCCGGTCGCACGGTGAAGGGCAAGATCATGTCGCTCCGCGCGGCGGCCCGCGCGCTGCGCCAGAAGCTCGACGGCGCGCCGCTCTATTTTCGCGGTGCGGCGCTGCAGGCGCGCATGCTGCTGGCGGTGCGCGCGCGCAAGATCGACCTGCGCGCCAAGGCCAGGGTGGTGGGTCTCGTCGAACGAGATGGGCGCGTCTTGGGCGTTCGGGTCTCGGGCGAGGACGGCGTGGAGCGGCGGATCGAGGCCACGCGCGGCGTGCTGATCGCGGCCGGCGGCTTTGCGCGCAACGCCGACCTGCGCAAGGCCCACCAGCCCGATCCCGCCGGCGTCGACTGGTCGATGGCCAATCCCGGCGACACCGGCGACCTGGTCGCCGAGGCGCAGGCGCTGGGCGCGGTCACCAGCCACATGGACGAGAGCTGGTGGCTGCCGGTCTCATTGAAGTCGAACGGCCAGATCGCGGGCTTCCACAGTCCCCAGGAGATGCAGAAGCCCTACTGCATCACCGTCAACGCCCGGGGCGAGCGTTTCGTCAACGAGGCCGCCTCCTACATGGAGATCGGGCAGGCGATGTTCGCGCACGGCGGCGTCCCCGCCTGGATCGTCATGGAAGCGCGCCACCGCCGCTACTATCCCTGGGGCGCGGTGCCGCCCCGGGTGACGCCGGGGAGCTGGATCAAGTCCGGCTACCTGAAGCGCGCCGACACTCTGGCCGAGCTCGCCGCCCAGTGCGGGATTGATCCCGAGGGACTGGAGCGGACCGTCGCCCGCTTCAACGGCTTCGCCGAGACCGGCGAGGACCTGGATTTCTACCGCGGCGGTCGGGCCTACGACAAGGTCTACGCCGACCCCCGCGTGAAGCCCAATCCGGCGCTCGGTCCCCTCACCCAGGCGCCCTTCTACGCGGTGAAGATCGTGCCCGGGGACGTGGGCACCGCCGGCGGGCTACTGGCTGACGAGCACGCCCGGGTGCTGCGCGCCGACGGCGGCGTCATCCCCGGGCTCTACGTCTGCGGCAACGCCTCGGCCCCGCTGTTCGGGCGCACCTACCCGGGGCCGGGGGCGAGCATCGCCGCCTCCTTCGCCTTCGGCTACATCGCCGCACGCCACGCCGCCGGCGCCAACGCATGAGGGCCGACCCATGACCAAGCTCGTCATCCACCATCTCGGCATGTCGCAGTCCGAGCGGATCGTGTGGCTCTGCGAGGAACTCGGGCTCGACTACGCGCTGAAGCGCTACGACCGGGAGGCTTCGGGGATGGCCCCGCCGGCCTATCGCGCGCTGCATCCCATGGGCATCGCGCCGGTCATCACCGATGGCGAGGTGGTGCTGGCCGAGACCGGGGCAATCGTGGAGTACATCTCCGCACGGTACGGCAAAGGTACCCTCACCGTCGCGCCTGACGCTGAAGCCTATCCCGACTACCTGTTCTGGCTGCACTTCGCCAACGGCACGCTGATGCCGACCGAGATGATCGCCATGGTCGTCGGCATGGTCGCCCCCGACGCGGGCCCCTCGCCCCTGAACGAGCGCAGCGACCGCGCCATGGCGCTGACCGAGGCGCGGCTGGGCGCCGTCCCCTGGTTCGCCGGGGAGGCGTTCACCCTGGCCGACATCATGATGGTCTTCTCCTTCACCACCATGCGCGCGTTCCGGCCGCTGAACCTCGCGCCCTACCCGAACATCTTGGCCTATCTGCAGCGCGTCGGCGGCCGGCCGGCCTACCATCGCGCGATGGCCAAGGCCGAGCCCGGCTTCACGCCGATGCTGGGCTGAGTGCAACCCCTGGACCGGAGCGCCTGATGGCCGGACTTCTCGACCACCTTCCCCCCTGGCCGGAGCAGGACTTCGCCCGGTTCGGCGAGGTGGAGCTCAAGCCACTCGGCAAGATCCAGCGGCTCACCGCATCTTTCCTCGGCCGCAACTGGGTGGCCATCCCCCACGTCACCCACCACGACGAGGTCGACGTGACCGCGCTGGAGGCCGACCGCAAGCAGTGGAACGCGGAGCATCCCGACAGCCGGTTCACCATCCTGATCCCGCTGGTCAAGGCGGTGGCGTCGGCGCTCGCCGCCTATCCGGTGTTCAACACCTCGCTGACCGCGGACGGCAAGTCGCTGGTCTGGAAGAAATACGTCCATATCGGCATCGCGGTGGACACCCCGTCCGGGCTGCTGGTGCCGGTGATTCGCGACTGCGACGCGAAGGGGGCCGCCCAGCTCTCCGAGGAGATCGCCGCCATCTCCGCCAAGGCCCGCGGCAAGGGGCTGTCGATGGACGAGATGTCGGGCGGCTCGATCAGCATCTCCTCCCTCGGCCACATCGGCGGCACCGCCTTCACGCCCATCGTCAACGCGCCGGAGGTGGCGATCCTGGGCGCCACGCGGCTGCAGCCCCGGCCGATGCCCGCGCCGGACGGCGGGGTGGCCTGGCGCGACATGCTGCCGCTTTCGCTCAGCTACGACCACCGGGTGATCAACGGGGCGGACGCGGCCCGCTTCGTACGCAAGGTGGCCGACGAGCTGGCGGCGTTCCGCTTCAACGCCTGAGGCGTCGTCAGGCCGCCGCGCGCGCCGCGCCGTCCTGCCGCTCGCCGGGCTTCAGGTAGTCGGACGGGTCGGTCTCGCGCGTCCACGCCCAATACTGCGAGCAGGACCAGGGGGAGTTGGTGGTGACGCGCCCCTTGGCGTTCCTGAACCAGTTGTTGGTGTGCTCCAGCGTCCAGACGAAGCCGCCGAGCTCCGCCTGGACCTTGTCGTTGTAGGCGCGGTAGGCGTCCTCTCGCACCTCGACCTCGTCCAGGCCCTCGGCGATCATCCGCCCGATGTTGCTGACGATATAGCTGGCCTGGCACTCCGAATTGAAGATCAGCGTACCGTTGAAGCCGAGGTTCGTGTTCGGCCCGTACATCATGTAGAAATTGGGGAAGTGCGGCACAGTGATGCCGTAAAGTCCCCCCGGCTCATCCCCCCAATAGTCGTTCAGCGCGCCGCCGCCCCGCCCGCATATCTCCATGGGATGCAGGAACTTCTGCGTGTGGAAGCCGGTGGCGAAGATGATGACGTCGGCGGGATGCAGCACGCCCGAACGGTCCACGACGCCCTCGGGCGTCACGCGGGCCACGCCGTCGGTGAGGGTGACGTTTTCCTGCTGCAGGGCGCGGAGGAACCCGCCGTCGATCACGTTCGGCCGCTTCATATAGGGCGGGTAGTCCGGCACGACCTTGTCGATCAGGTCGGGCCGGCCGGCCAGGAAGCTCTCGATCCCAGCGGTCATCCCCACCCTACTCATCTCGTTGGCCTTGCTGGTGGAGAGCTTGCCGGGGACGCCGCCCTGCCAGTCCGGATCGATCTTGAACCGCGCCGGCGAGGTGTCGAACGGCCAGTTGAAGTAGAGCGTGCGGGTCCAGCCGGCGTAGTAGGGCAGGTGGTCGAACGCCCAGACCTCCGCATCGCGGATGGGCCGGCAGTACTCAGGGTTCACCGACATCCAGTTGGAGCTGCGCATGACGATGGTGGTGTGCTCGGCGATCCGCGCCACCTCGGGGATCGCCTGCAGCCCGGTCGCCGCCGCGCCGACGAATACCACCCGCTTGCCGGCGAGATCGACGTCCGCCGGCCAGTTCGAGGTGTGCCAGGTGCGCCCGGCGAAGCTGTCCAGCCCCTCCAGCTCGGGGATACGCGCGCGGTTCAGCTGGCCGACCGCGCTGACCAGGGAGCGGGCGCGCTCGGTTCGCTCCGCCCTGTCCGGTCCGCGCAGGACCAGCGCCCATTCGTGCGCATCCTCGTCGTAGTCGGCGCGCACCACCTCGGTCTCGAACGAGATCAGCTCGCGCAGGCCGAAGCGGTCGACGAACAGGTTGAAGTAGCGCTCCAGTTCCGGCTGGGGCGAGTAGAGCGTCGACCACTTGTGGTCCTGCATGAAGGAGAAGGAGTAGGACTGGCTGGCTACGTCCACCCGGCAGCCGGGATAGCGGTTCTCGCGCCAGGTGCCGCCCACCCCGTCGTTCTTCTCGATCACCCGGCAGGGGACGCCCGCCTGGCGCAGGCGGAAGGCCAGCAACAGGCCCGACATGCCCGCGCCGATGATCAGCACCGGAGCGGCGTCCTTCTGCGCCTGCGTCACCGCCCTTGGCCACACGTAGGCGCGGGTGTCGCCGTCGTAGGCCATCTCCTCCTTGACCACCGGGAGGTAGCGCTCGCCGAGGTCCATGCCGACGAGGAAGGCGATCATGCGCTGCAGTTCGGCGTCGGTGGGCCGATAGGGCTCCGGACAGCCCGCGTCGCGCCAGGCCTTGATCGCCTCCAGGGCGCGGGCGCGAAGCTCCGCCGCCTGCGCCTCGGGGATCTGGCCGCTGCTGTCGCCGCTGTAGCGGATGAGCCTGGTCTTCACGCCGTCGATCAGGTCCAGCCCGCCGGTCAGGTGCACGGTGCAGCACATCAGCTGCACCAGCCCGACGCCCTCGACCACCTCCGCCAGGAAGGCGTCGTCCTCGACGATCGGCAGGTGCGCCTGGTTGGCGCCGAGCAGGCCCTGTTCCGAAGGCGAACGCATGAGCCAGGTCCCGGTCAGAAGAAGGAGCCGCCGTCGATGTTGACGTTCGCTCCGGTCATGTAACTGTTGGCCTTCGACGCCAGGAAGGCGATGGCGGTGGCGTACTCGTCGATCAGGCCGTAACGGTCCATCCAGGCCGTCTCGCCGCCGAACTGGATCTTCCCCAGCTTGACCGGCGACCTCGGGTCCGTGGGGTCGAGCCCGGCCTTCTCGAAATAGCCGTTCATCACCTCGCCCCAGTTGCCGCCCTCCACCATGATGCCCGCGGGCGACATGACGTTGACCGAGATGCCGAGCGGCGCGAACTCCTGCGCCTGCGCCTTGCTCATCGAGACCACGGCGGACTTGGTCATGTTGTAGACGTGCAGGAAGGGCGCGGGATGGCTGGTGGAGGCCGTCGAGATGTTGACGATCCGAGCCCAGTCCGCCTTCTTCAGGAAAGGCAGCGCGGCGCGCGTGGTGCGGACATAACCCAGGGTGATGCGGCCGAACGCCTCGACATAGACCTCTTCATCCTCGAACTTCTCGAACGGGCCGTGGGTGCCGATGGAGTTGGCGGCGTTGTTGACCAGGGCGTTGATTTGGCTCCAGCTGCCGCCCAGCTCGGCGAAGGCTGAGTCCACCGCGGCCTTGCTGGACATGTCCGCCTCCAGCACGATTACCTCGGGCGAGCCCGCCGCGCGGCACTGGTCGGCGGTCTTCTCCAGGCCTTTCCTGCTGCGGGCGACCAGGGCGAGCCTGGCGCCTTCGCCGGCGAACTTGCGCGCCGTGCCGCGCCCCATCCCGCGCGACGCGCCCACCACCACGACGTTGGCGTCCTTCAGCCCGAGATCCACATCGTCCTCCCGCTCAGTCTCGCCGCCATGGACAGGCGAGGGGCGCATGGCTGGCAAGCCTTCGCCCCGGATGCGGCGTGCAACATCGCTCGGGTGATCCATCCAGGCCCGCGCGACGTTGCGCCACCCGGCCCCGACCGGCAAAACCCTGGCTCGAGGCCTCGCCTCCAGGCTCGGAGCCGCCGACCCATGCATCCCCGGCATTTCGCCCGAACGCGGCCGGACCATCCGGCGATGGTCCTGGCCGAGAGCGGCTCCACCATGAGCTATGCGACGCTGGAGGCCCGCGCGAACCAGGGGGCGAGGCGGCTGCGCGCGCTCGGCCTGCAGGCCGGCGACACCATCGCGCTCTATCTCACCAACGGCCCCGAATACCTGGTGATCTACTGGGCCGGCCAGCGCAGCGGGCTTCACATCGTCCCGATCCCCACGCGGCTCACGGCCGGCGAAGCCGCCTACATCGTCGGCGACAGCGGGGCCAAGCTGCTCTTCGTCTCGCCCGGCCTGCCCGGATCGGAGAGCCTCGCCGCGGGCCACGGCCTGGCGAGGCTGCGCCACGTCTACGCGGTTGAGGGCGCGGTGGGCGACGCGCCCTCCTGGGAGGCCGATCGCTCGGCGATGCCGGCCATCCCGATCGACGACGAGGCCGCAGGCGTCCACATGCCTTATTCCTCAGGCACCACCGGACGGCCCAAGGGGCTGCGCCTGCCGCTCTCCGGCGATGCGGTGGAGGCGCCCTACCCTTTTGCAGACGGCTTGGCGGCGCGCTGGGGCATAGGCGAGGACACCGTCTACCTCTCGCCCGCGCCGCTCTACCACTCCGCTCCGCTGGTCTGGAGCGTCTGCGTGCAGCGGCTGGGCGGCGTGGTCGTGCTCATGCGGCGGTTCGAGCCGGAGGCCTTCCTGGCCGCCATCGCGCGCTACCGCGTGACCCTCACCCAGGTGGTGCCCACGATGTTCGTGCGCCTGCTGAAGCTGCCGCCGGAGGTGCGCGCCCGCTATGACCTGTCCTCGCTGACCCGGGTCGTCCACGCCGGCGCGCCCTGCCCCGTCCAGGTCAAGCGCGAGATGATCGACTGGTTCGGCCCCCTCCTCGACGAATACTACGGCGCCTCCGAAGGCCATGGCGCGACGGTGATCGGCTCGCAGGAGTGGCTGGCCAGGCCGGGGTCGGTCGGCCGGGTCGGCGCGGGCACGCTGCACATCTGCGACGAGGAGGGGCGTGAGGTGCCCGCCGGGACCGACGGGCTGGTCTACTTCGGCGGCGGGGCGCCCATCGCCTATCACGGCGACCCGGCCAAGAGCGCGCAGACGCGCAACCCGCTGCGGCCCGAGCTCTCTACCGTCGGCGACATCGGCCACGTGGATGCGGACGGTTACCTATTCCTGTCGGACCGCAAGGACTTCATGATCATCTCGGGCGGGGTGAACGTCTATCCGCAGGAGACCGAGAACGAGCTGCTGCTGCACCCGGCCGTGGCCGACGCCGCGGTGTTCGGCGTACCCGACCCCGAGTTCGGAGAGGCGGTGAAGGCGGTGGTCCAACCGGTCGACTGGGGCGCGGTGGGTCCGGCGCTGGAGGCGGAGCTGATCGCCTGGCTGCGAGCCCGGCTGTCCACCGTCAAATGCCCGAAGTCCATCGACTTCGATCCGGCGCTACCCCGCCACGATACCGGCAAGCTGCTCAAGAAACCCCTGCGCGACCGATACTGGGCGGCCGTGCGGTGAAGGCGAGGTAGGCGGATGACCATGACCGACGACGGGCTGCATCCGGCCCTCTTCCGCGGCCCGGGCGGCAACCGGCTGGTCGCCGAGATCGCGGGGCCGCCGGACGGCGTTCCCGTCGTGCTCGCGCACGGCACGGGCCAGTCGCGCCACAGCTGGGGCGCGACTGGCC
>CAXUEN010000025.1:0-14219 GCA_964249945.1 uncultured Caulobacteraceae bacterium
CACGCCCTGCTGCTGATCAACCCGCACACCAGCTTCTTCTTCCGCTCCGAGCTGCAGATGACCAGCGACGCGGGGCTGGACGCCTATGGGGCGGCGACCTGGGGGCAGTTCTTCCTCTACCAGGGCTTCAACCGCCACGTCGGCTGGATGCACACCTCCGCCTATATCAACGCGGTGGACGCCTTCTCCGAGACGGTCTCGCGACAGGACGGCCGGCTGGTCTACCGCTATGGGGCGCAACTGCGGCCGGTGACCACCGCCCCGATCACCCTGTCCTATCGGACCGCTGCGGGCGCAATGGCCAGCCGCACCTTCACCACCTACCGCACCCACCATGGTCCGGTCGTCCGCCAGGCCGGGGGCAGGTGGATCAGCGTGGCGCTGATGGACAAGCCGGTGGAGGCGCTCGCTCAATCCTACCTGCGCACCCGGGCGATCGATTACACGTCCTATCTAAAGGTGGCCGAGCGTTACGCCGCAAACTCCTCCAACGACACCGTCTTCGCCGATGACAAGGGCGAGATCGCCTTCCTCGCCCCCCAGTTCATCCCCCGGCGCGACGACCGCTTCGACTACAGCGAGCCTGTGGACGGGGCCGATCCGGCGACCGACTGGAAGGGACTGACGCCGTTCCAGGAAACGCCGCACGTGCTGAACCCGCCGAACGGCTGGGTGAAGAACACCAACGACTGGGCCTATTCCGTCGCCGGCCCCTACAGCCCGCGGGCCGAACTCTATCCTCGCTACATGGACACCGTGGGCGAGAACCCCCGCGGCGTGCATGCCGAGCGCCTGCTGGCTGGCCGGCGCGGCTGGACCCTGGAGGGGCTGAACCGCGCGGCCTTCGACCCGTGGCTGCCGGAGTTCGCCGTGCTGATCCCAAGGCTCGGCCACGCCTACGACGCCCTGCCGGCCTACAGTCCGATCAGAACCCGGCTGAAGGACGAGGTCGCGGCGCTGCGCGCATGGGACGACCGGTGGAGCGCCTCGTCGGTGGAGACCTCCCTGGCGATGTTCTGGGGCGAAGCCCTGTGGGCCGAAACCGCGCCGGAGGCCCAGGCCGCCAAGGCCAACGTCTATGACTGGCTGGCGCAGCGGACCTCTTCGAAGGCGTTGCTGACGGCGCTGGCCGAAGCCTCCGACCAGCTCCGGCGAAGTTTTGGAAGCTGGCGCACCCCCTGGGGCGAGATCAACCGCTTCCAGCGGCTGGACGACGCCATCACGCCCCACTTCTCGGACGACGCGCCGAGCCTTCCCGTTCCGTTCGCCTCGGCCCGGTGGGGCTCGCTGGCCTCGTTCGGGGCGCACGCCTATCCAGGGACGAAGCGCTGGTACGGCTCCAGCGGCAACAGCTTCGTGGCCGTGGTGGAGTTCGGGCCGAAGGTGCGCGCGCTGGCCGTGACTGCGGGCGGCGAGAGCGGTGATCCGCGTTCGCCTCACTTCGAAGACGAAGCGGCCCGGTACGCGTCCGGGCAATTGCGTCCCGTCTACTTCTATCCCGAGGACTTGGCGGGTCACACCCGGCGGCGCTACCATCCGGGTCTGTGACCCGGCGGGCGCAACGCCGCTCTGGCGATCGGTGTGATCCCGGCGCCTGGATCGTTCGGCGCGGCCTGGACGCTGCGACATCCGCCTCCAAATGGCTGCACGAGACCCTCGTATCGCCGGCCGACCGTCCATACCTCCAGGCGACGCTTGTGGGCGTTAGGAGTGCCGGCATGTTCATCGCGATGAACCGCTTCCAGATCGTCCCCGGGCAGGAGGATGCGTTCGAGCAGATGTGGCTGTCGCGCGACTCGCACCTCGCCGGCGTGGCGGGCTTCATCGAGTTCCACCTCCTGCGCGGTCCGGCGGCCGAGGACCACACCCTGTTCTCGTCCCACACCGTCTGGCGGTCGCGGGAGGACTTCGAGGCCTGGACGCAATCCGAAGCGTTCCGCCTGGCGCACCGCGGCGCAGGCGACCACAGACCTCTCTATATGGGCGTCCCACGCTTCGAGGGCTTCGACGTCGTGCAGACCGTGAAGCCCTCATGAGCCGGACAGCCGCCCCCTCGCGCAAGAATAGGCCGCCGGTGGCGGAGCAGATATCCGGGGTGATCGAGGGGGCCGTCGGCGCCATCCTCTCCCCCGTCGTCACCGGCATTGCATCGTTCAACCGCTGGCGGCTTCCGCCCCGCGATGCGCCCCATCCCATGCTCACCGGCATCCACGCGCCGATGACCGAGGAGCGGACCCTGCGCGACCTGGCCGTGGAGGGCGCGATCCCGCCCCAGCTGGACGGGCGCTACGTCCGCATCGGCCCCAACGCCGCCGCCGCAGACCCGCGCACCTACCACTTCTTCATAGGCGACGGCATGCTGCACGGCGTGCGCATCCGTGACGGCCGGGCGCTCTGGTACCGCAACCGCTGGATCCGCTCCAACGACGTCGCCAAGGCGCGCGGCGTACCCGCCGCGCCGGGCCCCCGCCACGTCTTCGATACCGTCAACACCAGCGTCCTGGACCACGCCGGCGCCGGATGGGCGCTGGTCGAGGCGGGCAGCACGCCGGTGCGCTTCGGCGAGGAGCTGGAGCACCAGCGCTACGACGACTTCGGCGGCACGCTGCCGGGCTCCTTCACCGCCCATCCGCGCCGCGATCCCGCCACCGGCGAGTTGCACGCCCTGTGCTACGAGGCCAACGACCCCAAGCGCGTCCGCTACAACGTCGTGGATGCGGAGGGACGGGTGCGGCGGTCGGTGACCATCCCCGTGGAGCATGGCCCGCTGATCCACGACTGTGCGATCACCCAGCGCTACGTCGTGATCCTGGATCTGCCGCTGACCCTGTCGCTGAGCGTCGTCCTGTCCGGCCACGGCTTTCCGTATCGCTGGAACGACAGGCATCCGGCGCGCATCGGGCTGCTGCCGCGCGAGGGCGAGGCGGAGGCGATCCGCTGGCTGCCGATCGATCCCTGCTTCGTGTTCCACAACGCCAACGCCTACGATCTCCCCGATGGGCGCATCGCGCTGGACGTGATCGCCTACGACCGCATGTTCGCAGGCGACAACGTCGGCCCGGACGCCCAGCCGCGCGGGTTCGAACGCTGGACGATCGATCCCGAGGCCGGGACGGTGGTGCGAAGCACGCTCGACGCCGCGCCCCAGGAACTGCCCGTGATCGACGACCGGCGCACCGGGCTCCCGTACCGCTACGCCTACGCCCTGGGCCTGCCTGCCGAGATGACCGAGAGCCTGGTCGGCGAAGCGCCGCTCATCAAGCACGACCTCGAGCGCGGATCGAAGGACGTCCACGCCTTCGGCCCCGGACGGCTCGCGGGCGAGTTCGTCTTCACGCCCCGCGCGCCCGACGCCGCAGAGGACGACGGCTGGCTGATGGGCTTCGTCACCGAAGCCGACGGGTGCAGCACCGCACTCGAAATCCTCGACGCTCGCGACATGGCGGCGCCTCCGGTCGCCACCATCCGGCTGCCGCACCGCATCCCTCCCGGCATCCACGGCGCCTGGCTTCCAGCCCCGGCCGAAGGCGAACGCTGCGGTCGATCCGAGTAGGTCGCGAGCCCTGATCGCATCGTCCGTTCACAGGTAGG
Organism: uncultured Caulobacteraceae bacterium; assembly: GCA_964249945.1. Lineage (GTDB taxonomy): Bacteria > Pseudomonadota > Alphaproteobacteria > Caulobacterales > Caulobacteraceae > CAHJWH01. Next base: position 3,592 of record CAXUEN010000025.1, read on the forward strand.
GCGGCCCGACCGGCCTACGTGCGCCTCACCTTGCGGTCAGCACCTGGAACGCGCGGCCCAGTCCCCGAAGGTGCCAATGATGATCGCCGTTATCGGGGCGAATGAGCTGCAGCCTCCCCCCCCCCCCCCCGCCCCCGGGCGGGCACGAGTTCTCGACGGCGGCTTGAGCCTCAGCCTCGATGGGCCATGGAGGCGTGCTCGCCGTGGACGCCGGGACCGTCCATCATCTTCAGCATTTCGGGGCCGCCGGTCGTCAGGAAGCGCCAGACCAGCACGGCGGCGGGGGCGAGCAGGGCGAGGTTCAGCCAGGTCGTATAATCCCACGCAAAACCCATTCGCATGGCGCCGCCGCCGGCGTGGCGGGTGACCGGCGTCAGGTGCAGCAGGTCGAAGCCCAGCTCTACGACATAGGCGGATACGCTCATGGCGACGTAGTAGGCGACCAGCAGGAAGAGCGCCATCCGCCATCCATAATAGCGGCGGTAGATGTTCAGGATCGGCAGCACGATCAGGTCGGCGAACAGGAAGGCGATGACGCCGCCGAAGCTCGACCCTGCATTCCACAGCACGGCCGCCAGCGGCACGTTGCCGACCGAACAGACGAAGGTGAAGATCGCCACCAGCGGCCCGACCAGCGGCCCTATGACCTTGGCCAGCAGAGGATCATGGGTGGCGAACACCGTCGCCCAGACGCCTGCCGGGACCCAGGCCGCCACCGCGCCCGAGATCAGCAGGCCGACGCCGATGTCGCCCCAGAGCATCGCGACATCGGACACGAAGAAGTGGCTGATCGCCGTGAAGCCCTCGGCCGAGACCAGGCGCTTCAGCAGCGGCTGGTCGTCGGCCACCGCCATGTCCATCTCCGCATGCCTTTCCATCTTACCATGCACGTTGCTCCGCGCCCGGTCGACGGCGGCCGCCTTCAGCGCCGGCCGGAGAAACAGGCGGAAGATCACCGTCAGCAGGGCGATCATCACGAAGCCGCCCGCGAACTGGGCCAGGGTGAAGCGCCAGCCCAGCAGCGACCAGAGGATCAGCCCGAGCTCCAGCACCAGGTTGGTGGACGCGAACTGGAAGACCATGGCGGCGGTGACGTCGCCCCCCTGCTTGACGACGGAGCGGGCGATGGCGGTCGCGGCGTAGGAGCAGGACGAGGACGCCGCTCCAAGCCCGGCCGCCTTAACGATCGTGGCGACCCGGGCGTCGGGCAGCAGGCGGCCCATCTCCTTGCGCGACACCACAGCCTGGATTACGCCCGAGACGGCGAAGCCGAGGATCAGCGCCCACAGCATCCTCCAGCCCATGGCCGCAGCCATGTACAGCGCCTGGGTGATCGCTTGTACAATCGTGAACACCATCGCGTGGCTTCAAGGATAAGATCACTTCATGTGTTCCATGTCCTCCGGCCTCAACCGTGACCCCTTCGTAGCGCACGCCGGCGGGCGCCAGCGTCAAGGCGCCTCCCGCGACCGCCGCGTCCCGCGCCGACGCGCCGGGGGCCGCCCAGGTGCAGCAAGACCTGATGATCGTCGATCGGCGGCTGGCTGATCTCGCCGGATACGCAGGTCCGGCACCGCACGAGGCCGAAGAGCCTTCCAGACCCTATTGAAGACGTGCGTGAACTTTACTATGTTCGCCAAGTCTATAGCATTATTGCTATTAAACGATGCCCCCAAATTTTCTGGGAAGCGAGTTTCACAGAACCAAGCTATGCGTTCGTCAACAACTGTGGGCAGGCACGATGAGCACCGACCTCTCCGCCCCGCCGATCGGTCCGGTGGTCAAGAGAGGCCGCCGTGCGCGTCGCGAGGTGATCTACCGCCACACCGTCCTGGTGCGGCTGAGCCACTGGATCAACGCCCTGACCATCTTCCTGATGATCGGCACGGGGCTGAACATCTTCAACGCCCACCCCATGCTCTACTGGGGCCAGAAGGGCGACGAGTACGACCGCCCCTTCGTGTCCATTAACCCGGCCACCGTGCACGGGGCGACGCGGGGGATCACCCAGGTCGGACCCCTCCGCTTCGACACCACGGGCGTGCTGGGCTGGTCACAGAGTCATGGACACTGGATGGGACGCGCGTGGCCGTCCTGGATCACCATTCCGAGCTTCCAGGACCTTGCGGACGCGCGCCACTGGCACTTCTTCTTCGCCTGGGTGCTGATCGGCAACGGGCTGCTCTATGTGACTTGGTCGCTGGCGATCCGGCACGTCCAGCGTGACCTGTGGCCGAGCTGGGCGGACCTCAGGATGATCCCGCGCTCGATGTGGGAGCACCTCCGGAACAAGCATCCGACCGGCGAGGAGGCCAAGCGCTACAACGTGCTGCAGAAGCTGGCCTATCTGGGCCTGATCGCCATGGTGCTCGGCATGGTGGCCACGGGGCTGACCCTGTCGCCGGGCATCGACGCCTTTGCGCCGTGGCTGCTAGACCTGTTCGGCGGGCGGCAGTCGGCGCGGACCCTGCACTTCCTCTTCGCCAGCGGGATCGTGCTGTTCATCTTCATTCACGTGGCCGAGGTCTTCCTGGCCGGACCCATCAACGAGATCCGCTCCATCGTGACCGGCCGCTATCACGTGCCGCCGGACCACCCATACAAGGCGAGCAAGGCGCGGGGGCATGGCTGACATGGCGCTCCTCACACGCCGCGCGGCGCTGGCGGGCGGGCTGACGGGCTCGGGCCTGATGCTGGCCGGCTGCTCCCAGGCGATCTCCGCCGACAAGCTGAACGGGGCGGCGGCCTTCCAGCACGTGCTGGACTACGGCGCGGACTGGAACCTGCACACCCAGCGGTTCCTGCTCGGTGGCGGCGCGCTGGCGCGGGAGTACCGGCCGTCGGACATCTCGCACACCTTCAAGGCCAACGGCACGCTGAACCCGGACTTCCCCGCCTACAACCAGGCGGTCGCGGACGGCTTCGCCAACTGGAGGCTGGCCATCGACGGCATGGTCGCCCGGCCCTTGTCGCTGGGCCTGGCGGAGCTGAAGCGCCTGCCTGCGCGCTCCCAGATCACCCGCCACGACTGCGTGGAGGGCTGGAGCGCCATCGGCGGCTGGACCGGCGTGCCGCTGGGCCTGCTGCTGAAGGCCGCCGGCGTGCAGCCGGGCGCCAGGTATGCGGTGTTCTACTGCGCCGACAACCTGGACGGCGAGCCCTCCAAGGGCGGCGACCAAGCGCCGGGGCAGTATTACGAGAGCCTGGCCCTGGTGGACTGCTTCCACCCCCAGACGATCATCGCCTACGCCATGAACGGCCAGCCCCTCGCCGTGCCGCACGGCGCGCCGCTGCGCCTGCGGGTGGAGCGTCAGCTCGGCTACAAGCACGCCAAGTACCTCCAGCGCGTCTCGCTGACCGACACCCTCGCAGGCGTCAACGGCGGCAAGGGCGGCTACTGGGAGGACCGCGGCTACGAGTGGTACGCCGGGCTATAATCCGCGGCCGGGCCTGCGGTATGAATCTGGCGGCCGTGTAACCGCTTGCGTGAGCTTGACGAATACCTCCGGGATTTCACCGGCGGCTCGCCAGAGCGGCTGAATCCGAAGGAAGATCCGCCATCATCCCGCTCTCCACCATTCTACGTTTCGGCGCGGCGATCACCGGCGCCGCGACCGGCCTGGCCGCCATCGTTCTGGCTGGCGCGCCGGCCATGGCCGCCGACGCCGCCCATCCGGAGGTGGTGGAGCTGTTCCAGAGCCAGGGCTGCTCCTCCTGCCCGCCGGCCAACGCCAACGTGCTGGCCGTCGCCGACCGGGCGGACGTGCTCACCCTCTCCTGGCAGGTGACCTACTGGGACCAGCTCGGCTGGAAGGACACCTTCGCCAGCCCCCTCTTCACCGCGCGTCAGTGGGACTACGCCCACGCCTTCCACCGCAGCGAGGTCGCCACGCCCGAGGTGGTGGTGAACGGCCGCGCCGACATCGTGGGCTCCGACCGCGGTGAACTCGAGGGCCTGCTCCGCAGGGCGGACCGCGGCGATGGCGGGCCCAGGATCGACATCTCGGGCGACCACGTGACGGTGGGGGGCGGCGGCGCCAGGGGTACGGTCGTGCTCGTCCGCTACGACCCCAACATCCTCCAGGTGCCGATCCAGCGCGGCGAGAACGGCGGCCGGACACTGCCCCACAGGAACGTGGTGCGCGAGGTCGTGGACCTCGGCGCCTGGACGGGCGAGCGCAAGACCTACACCCTGCCTCCCGCCAGGCGCGCCGGACTGAAGACCGCCGTTCTGGTGGAGACCGCGCCAGGCGGCCCGATCCTGGCCGCCGCCCGCTCCTGACCTGTGGACCTGGCGCCGGGGCGTCCGCTCACCTCGCCCATCTCAGCCGCCCTTCCCGGCGGCTGTGGCTGGTCACTTCGTGACGTCGGCCGGAAAGCCCTGGATCGGATCGTCGGGCTGCGGCGCGGGCTCGCCTGCGAAGTCGCGGGCGTACTGGGGCTTCAGGGCGGCGGCGAACACCGCATCCGGCAGGACCACCCGGTAGGCGCCGTCCGAATAGGCTCCGGCGTCGTAGGGACCATACAGGAACTGGAGGCCGGCGGCGGCGTCGCCCGAGGCGGCCGGCGTCAGGGTGGCGTCGGTCGGCGGGGTGTTGCGCGGCCTTATGGCGGGGCGGCCCGAGTCCCAGGTGGGCAGGCTGGAGCCGGGCGGCGTCGGGACGGGATCGTTCCCGTGGCGGACATGCTTCGCCGTGTCGATCGCCGCCTGGAGGGCGGCGTCAAAAGGCGCCATGTCGACGCCGGGCTTCAGCAGGTCCGAGGCGCCGAGGCGATGGCCGCTGCTGCGATCCAGGATGAAACCCTGGACCGCGTAGGCCGGGTGGGCGCCGTGGCGGTCCTGATAGTCGCGGCGGATCACGCCGATGAGGTGGGGGGTGATGCAGGTGACGACGTACTCCACCCGCTCCACTAGGGGGCGGCCCCCGGAGACCGGCTGGAACGCCCTGAGCTGGTCGGCCTCCCGCTCGAAGGCGTTGAAGCCCCGCAGCGTCTCGTCCCGATCGTCGGCATAGATGCCGCCATAGGCCTTCAGCGCCGGGTCGATGCGCAGCTCCACGTCATAGCCCCTGGTCTTCTGGGCATAGACGACCGGCGGTCGATCCGGGGCGGCGGCCGCGGCGGGGAGGGGAGCTGCAGCGACCAAGCCAAGCACGAAAACGCCCGGCGCGACCAAGCTCGAGGTCATGATGGTCTCCACCCCAACCTGGGCCCGATGCTTTGGCGGTGTACCGGCGCCATCGGCGGAATCAATCGCAGGATTGCCTGGTGCGACCGTCATGCTAGTTAGCGGCGGTCGAGCCGCAAGGCTTCGAGGCCTGGGTCTTCGGGATGTCGGCGGCGCTGCGGCCAGGCGTCCCGACCTTGGAGACGGGCCGAGTGGGGCGGTTAGCTCAGCTGGTCAGAGCGTCTGGTTTACACCCAGAAGGTCGCGGGTTCGAACCCCTCACCGCCCACCACGCCGGCTCCGAAGCGGGCCCCGTGCTTGCGCCGCTCCAAGCGGCCCCATAGACATCGGGCCAGGGCGGCCCGTGGCCGAGCCGGCGGCATGACGGCCGAGGATCGTACGCCCGCCGAGGAGGTCATCATGGACCGGCGTCGTTTCGTTAGCTCCGGCCTGGCGGGGGCGGCCTGCGTCGCCGCGCCCCGCTTCGCGCTCGCCGAGGGGCAGGACGCGGCGCGGCGGCGGGCGCAGATCACCACGGCCGTGGACGTGTCCAGCCACAAGGGGCCGGCCGAGGCCTGGATCCCGGTGTTCGAGACCGTGCGCCCCTACCAGCGCGCCTCAGACCTCAAGGTCGTCTGCTCGGGCGCGAGCGAGGTGGTGCGGGACGACCGCTACGGCGCCCGGATGGTGCGGGCGCGCTGGACTGACGCCGGTCCCAAGACCCTGGCTGTGACCCAGACCGTGGAGACCTGCGACCGCGGCGTCGTGCGGGCGTTCCCCAGCGAGGCGGAGCGGCGGTTCTGGCTGCAGCCCACCGCCAGCACGCCCACCGACGGCATCGTCCGCGAGCGCGCCGCGAGCATCGTCGGCGCCCGCACCGAACCGCGGGAGAAGGTCCGCGCCCTCTACGACTGGATCGTGGACAACACCTTCCGCGACCCGCAGGCCCGCGGTTGTGGGCTGGGCGACATCAAGAGCCTGCTGGCCAGCGGACGCTTCGGCGGGAAATGCGCCGACCTGAACGGCCTGATGACCGGGCTCTGCCGGGCCGCGGGCGTTCCCGCCCGGGACGCGTACGGCCTCCGCTTCGCACCCTCGAACGTCCAGAAGACGCTCGGGCCGGCCACGCCCGACATCAGCCACGCCCAGCACTGCCGCTCCGAGGTCTGGCTGGAGGGCGAGGGCTGGTTCCCGGTGGACCCGGCCGACGTGCGCAAGGTGGTGCTGGAGGCCAGGCTGCCGGTGGATAGCCCCGAGGTGAAGGCCGAGCGCGAACGGCTGTTCGGCAGCTGGGAGATGAACTGGGCCGCCTACAACAGCGCGACCGACCTGGCGCTGCCCGGCGCCCCGCGACCGATGGCGGCGCATTTCCTCATGTATCCCTACGGCATGACGCCCACCAGCGACCTGGACTGGCTGGAGCCCAGCCTGTTCGACTACAAGATCACCGCCCGGGCCCTGGCCTGAGACAAGGGGACGCGACGTGAACGAGACAGCCCGGGCCCGCCGCACCCTCGGCCTCATGCTCGTGGCGCTGGGCGCGTCCGGGTCGGCGGCGAGGGCTGCGCCGCACACCTTCGTCCTGACCTATCGCAACTTCGGCCCGGTGCAGGCGAGCAGTAGCTTCGTTCCCGCGGCCGGCTACGAGGTGCGGTCCGAGGGCTGCTACGCCCGGCACAGCGAGGAGGCGGTCTGCGGCTTCACCCTGCGGGCGATGCGCGCGCTGACGGTCACCAACCTGGGCGACGTCGCCCATGGCGAAGGCGCCGACGGTTCGCCGCTCCGCACCTGCTGCATGTTCGTCAAGGGCGACGACCGCGGCTATCCGATCACCCCCGAGCCCCAGGCGCCGGCGGGCGTGGGGGTGCTGCGCCAGCCGCTGGCGCCCGGACAGCAGGTCGGGCTCATGCTCCGCGTGCCGAACTACCGCCGCGGGTCGCCGCTGGCCGCGATCGTCTTTTCCTACGGCCGGGGCGACCCGGGCGTGCGGTTTGCCGAGCACGTGGTGGAGCTGCCTTAGCGCAGGCCGCACGGATCGGCCCGATCAACCCGGTCCGAGATCCCGGGGCGTCGCTCCGGCTGCCGAGATCGTCGCCTGTCTTGGCCGATCCGTCCCTGGCCCGGACCTTCAGCTTCCCAGGAAGCCCTGGCCAGGGACGCTGAAGGACGGCCGACCACTCCGGAGCGTCGTTCGCGCCGGTTCCCAAGCGCCGGTCGACCCCTTAAGTTGGCTGGGCGGCGGTCGGGTGCGCAGGAGGTGGTGATGGCGGGAAGGTTCCTGTTGGCGGCGGCGGCTTGGCTCCTCGCCATGAGCGCGCCAGCACTGGCGGCGGCGCCTCCGAAGGCCGACGTAACCGATTTCGCCCAGCTGAAGACGCCCCTGCCTTACCCCTATGACGAGGCCGGCGACGCCGACGCCAACCGGGTCGATGCTCGCATCGCCCAGGCCGCCGCCCGGGCGCGCCGGGAGCATAAGCTGCTGCTGGTCGATCTCGGCGGGAACTGGTGCGGGGATTGCCGCATCCTGGCGGGGACCCTCGAGCTGCCGAACATCAAGCGGTTCGTGGAGGCCCACTACGTCGTGGAGACGGTGGATACGGGCCGCATGAACAAGAACCTGCAGGTCCCCGCCCGCTATGGGGTCAGCCGCCTTGAAGGTGTGCCCAGCGTGCTGGTGATCGATCCGAGGGACGACCGGCTGGTCAACCAGGGTCACGTTCCGGCCCTGGCCGACGCCCGCCACATGACCCCGCAGGCCCTGGCCGACTGGCTTGCGCAATGGCCGCAATGACTGGGTCTTCCGGTAGGTCCTTTCCGACTGTGGAGTTCACCCTCTCCGAACACGTGCTCGACGGGCTGGACGCCCTGGAGGCGGCGGCCGCCTGAACGACGGTCCAGGGAGGTGCGGGTTCAGGCGGTCGCGGCGGCAACCGCCTTTTCGATGATCCGGGAGAGGGTCTCCACCGAATAGGGCTTCTGCAGCAGCTCGAAGCCGTGCCGTCCCTCCTGGGCCAGCACGTTGCTGTAGCCGCTGGTGAGCACCACGGGCAGGCCGGGATAGCGGCGCCGGATGGACTGGGCCAGTTCGATCCCGTTCATCCCGGGCATGATGATGTCGGAGAACACCACGTCGAAGTCTAGATGGTCCTTCTCCAGCAACGCCAGGGCCGCGGCGGCGTTGCCGGCCCAGCGGGTCTGGTAGCCCAGGTCGTTCAGCAGTTCGGAGGCAAAGCCGCCGACCGCTTCGTTGTCCTCCACCACCAGGACGCACAGGCCCTTGCCCGAGGCGCTACGCCCGGGAAGCTCCGCCACCGTTCCGGGGCCGCCCGGTTCGGCGCCGACCCGGCGCCGGTATCGATGACCGAGATGGCGATGAACGCTCCGTCGGCGGTCAGGTGGCCGCGGATGGGCGGCACGCTGGACACCTCTTCGGCGCGGAAGGTCAGGCGGCCTTCGCCGTTCATGGCGTCGCGGGCGTTCACCGACAGGTTCACCAGCGCGGTCTCGAACTGGCTGACGTCGGCCTCGGCGAAGCAGGCCGGCGTGCACAGCTCGCACTCGATCCGGATGCGGGCGCCCATCAGCGGGCGGATCAGGTCGACCACGCTCCGCACCTGTCGCCCGACGTCGAACACGGTGGGCTTCAGGGGCTGGCGGCGGGCGAAGGCGAGCAGCTGGCCGGTCAGCTTGGACGCGCGCTCCACCGTGTCGGAGATGGCCTCGATATAGCGCAGGCGGCGCATCTCGCTGAGGTCGCTGCGCCGCAGGAGGTCCACCGAGGAGCGGATGATGGTGAGCAGGTTGTTGAAGTCGTGCGCCACTCCACCGGTCAGCTGGCCCACGGCCTCCAGCTTCTGGGACTGGCGCAGCGCCTCCTCGGTGCTGGCGAGGGCGGCGAGATCCCGCTTCTGCTCGGTCACGTCGCGCGCGACGCAGTAGAGCAGCCCGTCCACAGGGACGGCGGTCCAGGACAGGTCGCGATAGTCGGCCGACTGAGTCTGGAAGCGGTTCTCGAACGCTAGGCTCGGCCGACCGGTGGCCAGCTCCCGCACCGCTTCGCGCGTCTTTTCCCGGTCGTCCGGGTGTTCCAGCCATTCGGAGGTTCGGCCGATGAACTGGTCGGACGGCCAGCCCAGGATGTCGGTCCAGGCCGGGTTGACGCTGAGCCAGACGCCGTCGGCGTCCGCCACGCCCAGCATGTCCTTGCTGACCTGCCAGATGGTGTCGCGCTCGCGGGTGCGCGCCTGCACCAGCGTCTCCAGGGTGTCGTACATCTCCTGCAGGCGCCCCTGGGCGGACTCCCGTTCCTGTTCCGCCAGCTTGCGCTCGCTGATGTCCAGAAAGGTGCAGATCGCACCCTCCAGCACACCGTCGCGCAGGATCGGGGTGGCCCAGTACTCCACCGGGACCGCCCGGCCGTCGAGCCGGTAGAACACGTCGTCGGGGACGTGGGCCGCCACGCCCTCGCGGGCGCAGCGATAGAGCGGGCATTCCTCGGCGGGGAAGCTGGAGCCGTCCGAGCGGGTATGGTGGATGACGTCGTGCAGCTTGCGGCCGAGGGCGTCCGTCTCGTCCGCAAACCCCATCATGCGCAGGAAGGCGGGGTTGGTCATGCGGGTGACGCCCTCCCGATCCACCGCATAGAAGCCCTCCGCTGTGGAATCGAGCAGCAGCTGCAGGTAGGCCTGGCTCTCGCGGAGCGCCGTTCCGGTCTGGGCGATCTCGCGGGCGTCCTGCTCTCGGGCGAGCGCCAGCTTGTGCTGGTCGGTACGGTCCCTGAGCACCTTGACGAAGCCGAGGACTTCGCCGCCGTCGTCGCGGAGCGGGGTCATCTCCCCGGCGGCCCAGAACCGCTCGCCGCTCTTGCGGATATGCCAGCGTTCATCGTTTCCGGCCCCCGTCTCCAGGGCTGTGCGCATCTCGGCGGCGGGGCGGCCGGCGAGCCGGTCTTCCGGCGTGAAGATACGCTCCACGGTGTCGCCGAGTATCTCGGCTTCCGTCCAGCCGAGGACGATCCGCGCGCCCCGGCTCCAGCTCGTCACCCGGCCGTCGATGTCGGTGGCGATGATGGCGACGTCGGCCGCGCTGTCGATGATCCAGCGGCTCAGCGCCGCAGACGCGGAAGGCTCCAGACCCATGGGAAGAAAGCCCAGCTCCGTACCCGAACAGGCTAGCACAGACGACGGTCTAGCTGAACATAATCAATGTTTGTTGCAGTCCCGGGCTCTCGGCGAGCATAGGGCGCAGGGTCATCGACAAGCTGGCCCAGGTCGCCCTATCGCATCTCCATGAGTTTCCATGACGGACGGCTTGCCGCGCTCGCCATGGCGCGGGAGCGCCTGGGCGCTACCGCCCCCAATCCGCCGGTCGGCGCAGCCGTCTTCTCGGCCGATGCAGAGATGCTGGGCCTCGGCGCGCACCTCGGCGCCGGCCGGCCCCACGCCGAGGTGGAGGCCCTGCG
>CAXUEN010000026.1:0-14205 GCA_964249945.1 uncultured Caulobacteraceae bacterium
GCCTCGGCGAGCGCGGCGCGGGCGCGATCCTGGCGGTCGAGGTACTCCTCGCGGGCGGGCAGCGGCGGCGCGGCGGAGAGCTCCGGGGCGAAGGTGGGTTGGGTCTCGGACATCGGGCGGCGCCGCCTTTCAAAGATTGGATCCCGTCGTGCTTGCATTGGATCCTATACTGCGCAAATGAGCAGCGAGACGCCGCGCCTCCCCGACCCGTTCACCGACGCCGAGTACGCGGCGCGCCTGGCCAAGGTCCGTGAGGCAATGGCCGCCGCCGGGCTCGACGTCCTCGCGCAAGAGCCGGGGTTCGATCGGCGGTTCGCGGAACTGCCCAATGTCGCGTTGACCCCGCATATGGCGAGCGCGACGGTCGAGACGCGCAACGCGATGGGCCGGCGCGCGCTCGCGGTGTCGGCCCACGTGGGCCGCTGGGACGAGATCGACCGGCTGGTGGACCAGAGCTACGACCGCTTCGGCCACGTCGACATCCTGGTCAACAACGCCGGCATGTCGCCCACCGCGCCCTCGTCGCTGGAGACCAGCGAGGAGTTGTTCGACAAGATCGTGGCGCTGAACTTCAAGGGGCCGTTCCGCCTGTCGGCGAACGTCGCGACCCGGATGAAGGCCGCGGGCGGCGGATCGGTGATCAGCGTCTCCACCACCGGCGCGCTGCGCCCGATGGCCCTGTTCGGGCCCTATGCCGGCTCCAAGGCGGGGCTGAACGCGATCTGCGTCGCCTTCGCCCAGGAGTTCGCGCCGGAGGTGCGGTTCAACGTGATCTCGCCTGGGGCCTTCTACACCGACATCTCCAAGGCCTGGGCTAAGCCCGGCGAGCCGCAGCCGACGCCGCTCGGGCGTTTCGGCCATCCGGGCGAGGTCGTCACCGCGGCGCTGTACTACGCCAGCGACGCCTCCTCCTACACCACCGGCTCGCTGCTGCGCGTCGACGGCCTCGGCCAGGTCTGAAAGGCTTAGACCATGATCGATTTCAGTCTCTCGCCGGAGTTCGAGGCCACGCTCGACTGGGTGCGCGCGTTCGTGCGCGAGAACGTCGAGCCTATGGACGCCGCCTTCGACCACGACCCTACGCTGCCCTACAACCGGCACGACGCGCAGAGCCGCAGGATCCTCAAGCCCCTGCAGCAGATCGTGAAGCAGAAGGGTCTTTGGGGCGCCCATCTGCCGCCGCATCTCGGCGGCCCGGGGCTGACCACGGTCGAGCTCGCCTTCCTGAACTTCATCCTCGGCCGCACCCGGTGGGGTCCGGTCACCTTCGGCGCCCAGGCCCCCGACAGCGGCAACGGCGAGATCCTCGCCAACTTCGGCACGCCCGAGCAGAAGGCGCGCTGGCTGGAGCCGCTCTGGGAGGGCGACTGCTACAGCTGTTTCTCCATGACTGAGGTGGAGGGCGGCTCCGACCCCACCCAGTTCACCTGCACCGCCGTGCTCGAGGGCGACGAGTGGGTGATCAACGGGGAGAAGTGGTACTCGTCCAACGCGCACCTCGCCGACTTCATCATCGTCGTCGCCAAGACCGATCCCGACGCCGCAAACGTCTATGAGCGCTTCTCCACGATCATCGTGCCGAAGGGCGCGCCGGGACTTGAGGTCGTGCGCCAGGTCGGGCTTGCCTCGGAGGCGTATGGGGCCTCCGGCCATCCCCATCTGCGCTACGACAACTGCCGCGTGCCGGCCTCGAACCTGCTGGGCCCGCGCGGCGGTGGCTTCAAGGTCGCGCAGGCGCGGCTCGGCGGCGGCCGCATCCACCACGCCATGCGCGCGGTCGGCCAAGCCGAGAAGATGCTGGAGATGATGACCGAGCGCGCGGTCTCCCGCGTCACCAAGGGCAAGCCGCTGGCCGCCCACCAGCTGGTGCAGATGGACGTGGCCGAGTGCTGGATGGAGATCGAGCAGCTCCGCCTGCTCGTGCTCAAGACCGCCTGGCTGCTCGACCAGCGGCGCGACGCCGAGGCGCGGCAGTGGATCGGCGCGTGCAAGGTGCGCTGCTCGGAGGTGACGCGCACGGTCAGCCGCAAGGCGATGCACCTGATGGGCTCGCTCGGCATGTCCAACATGACGCCGCTCCGCGACCAGATGCTTGCGGCCGAGATCCTGGGCATGGCGGACGGCCCGTCCGAGATCCACCAGATGCAGATCGGGCGCACGGTGCTGAAGACCGGCAAGCCGTCCACCGGCCGCTTCCCGAGCTTCTACCTGCCGACGCTGAAGGCCGAGGCGGCGCGGAAGTTTGGGCTCGATCTCGAGGTCTGAACGACGCCTAAGCGATATGTCCAGCCGCCTCGGAGCCCTGGATTGTCCCGCGCTCCAGCCATGCTATCGGCGCAGCTCGGCTCTTCTGGAGATTTAGGATGCGGATCGACTCGACCATTTCGGCGGTGGTCACCGGCGGCGCCTCCGGGCTCGGGTTCGCGAGCGTGCAGGCCCTGCGCGCGGCGGGCGCCAAGGTCGCGATCTTCGACATGAACCCCACGACGGGCGAGACGGCGGCGGCCGACACCGGGTCGGTGTTCTGCCAGGTCGACGTCACCTCCGACGACAGCGTCGCCGCCGGCTTCGCCAAGGCGGCCGAGGCGAACGGCCCCGCGCGCATCCTGATCGCCTGCGCCGGCGGCGGCAATGCGGCCACCACCATCCGGGCCGACAAGGCGACAGGCGAGATCAAGCGTTTTCCGGTCGCCGACTTCGCGCGCGTGCTCACGCTCAATGCGGTGGGCACCTTCACCACCATCACCCACTTCGCCGCCGGCGCCGCGACGCTCGAAATGGTCGACGGCGAGCGCGGGGCGATCGTCTGCACAGCATCGGTGGCCGCCGAGGACGGTCAGACGGGGCAGGCGGCCTATTCCGCCGGCAAGGCGGCGATCATTGGAATGACCCTGCCCATCGCCCGCGACCTCTCGCGCTTCGGCATCCGCATCAACACCATCCTGCCGGGCATCTTCGACACGCCGGCGATGGCGCAGGTCTCGCCCGAGATGAAGGCGGGCCTGGGCGCCACCGTCGCCTTCCCCAAGCGTCTCGGCGACTCCGCCGAATTCGCCCAGCTCGCGCTGGAGATGTGCCGCAACGGCTATCTGAACGCCGAGAAGGTGCGGCTCGACGGCGGGATACGCTTCGCCGCACGCTGACGCCATGGCCGCCGGCGCGCCGACGCTTCGCTTCAGGCTACCGGACGGCTCCATCCGCGAGGTCGTCGCCGAGGGTTCGGTCTATACGGTGATGACGGCGGCCAAGTGGGCCGGCATTCCGGGCATCGAGGGCCAGTGCGGCGGCAACCGGGCCTGCGCGACCTGCCACGTGCACGTCGATCCGGACTGGATGGCCGTCGTCGGTCCGCCGGGTCGGGACGAGCAGGAGCTGATCGGCCTGACCTACGATCCCCGGCCGACGAGCCGGCTGGCCTGCCAGATCTTGATTTCGGCCAAGCTCGACGGACTGGTGCTGACGCCTGCGCCCTGAGCTGCGCTCCAGGCCCGGCGCCTCGGCCCTCTGTCACGCGCGCAGCGCCGTCTTTCACAGCCCTGTGACGAAGGCCTACCGCAGTGCAACATTTTCACTTGACGGCCCGCTGGAAAACACTATGTATGCTCAGTGTTTCGGGCGAGCCGTCCGGGAAGACACCACGAGCATAAGGAAGTTCCCATGCGCATGCCGATCGTCCTCATCGCCCTGATGGCCGCCGCCGCCACGCCGGTCATGGCGCAGCCCTCGAGCCCCACCTCCACACTCGCCGTCGCTTCCGCGACGCCCGTCGTCGCCAGCAAGGGCCAGATGCTGATCGGCTCGGATCATTCGCGCCTCGGCTCGGTGGTGCACGTCGAAGGCGATGGTTCGCCTTCCATCATCTTCGACGGCCGCATGGTCACCGTGCCCGTCTCGACGCTGAAGATGGCCGACGGCAAGCTCACCACCAGCCTCAGCAAGCACGAACTTACCGCAATGCAATAGGCGGGGGGATACGTCGAGGCTGCGCCGCGACGTATCCCCCCAAGGTTCGGGTCAGGTGGCCAGCAACGGACGGTTCGCTGCGGCGCAACCTGGCGATGCATCGGGTGCGGACTGGGTAAGGTTCTCGTTGATCCGGTCCAGCAGCCTGTCCAAGGTCGAGAGGTCCTGCGGGCTGAGCCCTGCGAAGGCGCGGCGCTCCTGTTCGCCGCCGAGTTCGGTGAGCTTTTCGAGCACCGCCTCGGCCGCCGGTTTCAGGTAGATCAGGTGTGAGCGCCGGTCCGCGAGGTTGGCGCGCCGCTCCATCAGGCCCTCATCGCAGAGCTTGTCGATCAGTCGTCCGGCGGTCACTTCGCCCACTTCAAGCATGGCTGCGATCTCCCGCTGGGTCGCCCCGGGAACGCCGGCCACGACCGAGATCGTCGTCCATTGGGCTCGGGTGATTCCGATGCTGCCCGTGCTGTGGTCGAACTGCTTGCGGATCAGGCGCGCGATCACCGTCAGCTTCAAGCCTATCGGCCGATGCGCCACAGCGAGGGCGGCGTCGGAGGCCGGATCGCCCAGCGGATCCGTCTGCGCAGCTATCCGGCCGCCCGCCACCTACTTCGCCATGTACTGGCGCAGCGTCCGGTGGAAGTTGGCCGGCGACCGCTCCTGCTTCGGGTTGGGACGACAGCCGCGGAACGCCTTGGAATGCAGCCCGCGCTGCACCTCGGCCATGTTCTGGAAATCCTGCTGCAGGATCAGCGGCCAGTCGGCGACGTCCTGGACGTGCTCGTTCTTCACGTCCTTGGGCTCCTGGCCCTCGGGGAAGCGGTCGAGCGTGTAGACCTCGAAGATGCAGCTGTCGGGGTCGGTCCCGTCCGGCCGTGCGCGGTAGCCCAGCACGAAGGTCGGCGCCTGCAGGATCACGATGTTGGGGAAGACGTGCCAGTCCATGCCCGCCGTCAGGTAGTGCTCGGGCGTGATCATCGGCGCCTTCACGCCTGCGGCGGCGTCGATCTCCATCATCCACATGTTCATCTGCATGAACGCGTCCATGGCGGACGTGTCCGGTGGAAGCTCCTCGTGCACGCGCTTGGCAGCTAAGACCATCGATTCGGAGATGAACGCGTCGACGTCGCGCTTCAGGTTCGTGAAGCTGTCCGCCAGCGACTTGGTCATGTCCTTGCGCGGGGTCTCATGGATGCGCGGCGAGCCTTCGCCGGTGATGCGTGCGTCCGGCGGCAGGTAGTAGCCGAAGTTGCCATGCTTCCCCCAGGCGTTCGACCAGGTGTAGTCGTCGGTGTGGTCCAGCAGCTGGCTATGCGTCGCGGCGACGTGATAGCCCTCGTCGAACGCCTCCACCGCCACCTTCCAGTTGCACGGCATCTTCAGCCAGCGCCGCCAGCGATAGCGCATGTGCTCGATCTCGTAGGGGTCGAGCAGCGACGCCGCCGGTTCCATGTAGTCGCGGAGCGGCTCGCAGTCCGGATCGAGGTTGATGAAGACATAGCCGGCGAAGGTGTCGACCTTGACCTTCTGCAGCCGGACGTCGTCGTCGCTCAGCGCCCCGTCCCAGTCCTTGCGGTCGAGCACGTCGATGTTCTCGCCGTCGAGCGACCACTTCCAGCCGTGGAACTTGCAGGCGAAGCGCTTGGCGTTGCCGCAGCCCTCGGTCAGGGTGCGGCCGCGGTGCGGGCAGACATTGTGGTAGGCGCTGAGGGTGTCCTTGGCGCTGCGCACGACGATGATGGACTGGTCCAGGATATCGTAGGTGACGAAGTCCCCGACCTTGGGGATCTCCTCCACCCGGCAGGCCATCTGCCAGACCTTGCTCCACAGCTGGTCGTATTCACGCTCCGCATAGTCCCGCGAGATGTAGGCTTCCGGGGGGATGACGAAATCTTCCGGCGCTAGCGCGTCAGGCGCCATCGCGGTGAGCCGGGTGAGGGGCTGGTTGATCGTACTGCTCCAACGGTTACGCCCGCCTGCGACATTCACAGCTTACCCCCGAGGGGGCAAGCCGGGGCGCATCGCTCAGGCGATCGGTTCAGGTGGATATCGGAGCCCGATTGACCCGCGCAAGGCTAGCGCTTCGTAGCTCACGCAAACGGGTCGGGAGCAGGACGGATGGACTACAGCTTCGCCAAGGTGGCGCGTGAGGGTCACGTGACGGTCGTCACCATCGACCGGCCGGAGCAGCGCAACGCCCTGCATTCCGACGCCTTCTTCGAGCTCGCCGCGATCTTCGACGATTTCGAGGCCGATCCCCAGCAATGGGTGGCGATCCTGACCGGGGCCGGCGACAAGGCCTTCTGCGCCGGCGCCGACCTGAAGGGGGGCATCCGCGAGATGCCCGCCTCCGGCTTTGCGGGGCTGTGCACGCGCTTCTCGTTGACCAAGCCCGTCGTCGCGGCGGTCAACGGCTTTGCGCTCGGCGGCGGGTTCGAGACGGCGCTGGCCTGCGACGTGATTGTCGCGGCGGACACCGCGAGCTTCGGGCTGACCGAGCCCCGGGTCGGCCTGGCGGCGCTGGCCGGCGGGCCTCAGCGGCTGGTGCGCGAGATCGGCTACAAGCGCGCCATGGGCATCCTGCTGACCGGCCGGCGCGTGCCGGCCGCGGAGGGCCTGGCGCTCGGCTTCGTCAACGAGGTCGTGCCGGCGGAGCAGCTGATGACGGCGGCGCGGCGCTGGGCCGGCGAGATCGGCGCCTGCAGCCCCATGTCGATCCGCGCCACCAAGCAGATGGCCATGGCCGCCGCCGGCCAGGGCTTCGAGCCGGCGATCCGGGGTATGTTCGAGCTTTCGGCCGTCCAGGCCATGCTCCGCTCCGAGGACATGCGCGAAGGCCCCCGCGCCTTCGCCGAGAAGCGCAAGCCGGAGTGGAAGAACCGCTGAAGTCAGGCGACCGCGTATGACGCCTGCATCTTCTCTCCCCATGCGCAGCGGGGGGAGGGGACCAGGCGAAGCCTGGTGAGGGGGGCGTCGCCGCGGTCACCCTGCCAGGTTGGCGAGCGCAGCGGCGGTGACGCCCCCTCCGTCACGACGCTACGCGTCGCGACACCTCCCCCGCTACGCAGGGGAGGAGAGGAGCGCCGCTCATCTACGATCGCCGCGGGGGACGTCAGCCGTCCTTCTTGGCGCCGATGCCGCTGGTGTATCTCTTGAAGCCCTCCCGGTAGGCGGGGCCGAGCATCAGCGAGCTGTTGGCCAGCCGCTCCACGTGGCGGCCCTGGGCGAGGCCGACGTCGCGCGCCAGCTCGATTGCGATCTTGGCGGTGCCCATCTGCTCGCCGTTCTGCTTGGCCAGGTGGCGGCAGAAGCGCATCACGTCCTCTTCGAAGCTCTCGTCGGGGAAGACCTCGTGGACGAGGCCCATGTACATGGCCTTGTCCGCATCGGCGGCCAGGTTGGCCATGAGCAGGTAGCGCGCCCAGTGCGGGCCGATGGTGCGGGTGAGGCGGCTGACGCCGTTGGAGGCCGGCACCACGCCGAAGCCGCCTTCGGGAAAGGCGTAGTGCGCGCTCTTGGCCGCGAGACGGAAGTCGCAGGAGAGCGACATCTCAAGTCCCCCCCCCATGCAGGTCGCATGATGGGCCACCACGATCGGCTTCTCGATCGCCTCCATCTCGTCCCACATGCGCTGCATGCCGTGCAGGCCGCGCCGGTGCATCTCGCGCACGCCCGATCCGGTGTCCGGGCCGTTGCCGTAGACGACCGGCTCGTGGTCCCGGGCCAGCAGGTCGGCGCCGGCGCAGAAATAACGGCCGGTGGCGCGGATCAGCATGACCTTGATCTCGGCGGTGTCGCGGAAGCGGGCCAGCGCCTCGTCGAACAGGGTCAGCATCGGCTTGTTCAGCGCGTTCAGCTTCTCCGGCCGGTTCAGGGTCGCGATCAGGACGCCGTCCTCGACGGCGGTCAGCAGGGGAGGCGCGTCGGTCATCGATTCTAGGATCCGGTCGGGCGGGTTCAGCCGCGAGTCCGCGGCATACCGAGCTGGCGCTCGGCGATCATGCTGCGGTGCACCTCGCTGGTGCCGCCGTAGATGGTCGTGCCGTGCGCGTGGCGGTAGCTGAGATTGATGAAGCCCGCCGGTCCGTCCTTGCCGAGCGAGGCCGGCGCGGTGAGGTTCAGCAGGTCGGCGGAGTCCGTCAGGAACTTCTCCGAGGAGAACATCTTCGAGGCGGGGCCGACCGCGGGGAGGTTCTTCTTCTCCGTGGCCGACCACAGGGCATAGTAGTAGATGACGGTGGAGAGCTGGACGTGCGCCGCGACCCGGGCGAGCCGGCGGATGGTGTCGTCCTTGGCGATCAGCGGCTCGCCGCCCCGGACCGTCTCGCGGCAGACCGTCTCGGCCTCGTGCAGCATGTGGCGCTGGACCTTCACGAAGCTGGCGCCGTGCTCCAGCTCCAGGCTCGCCGACATCACCTTCAGCCCGCCGCCGACCTCGCCCAGCCGGTAGCTGTCGGGGATGTGCACGCCGTCGTAATAGGTGATGTTCGTCCGCTCGTCCTGGAAGGTGTAGACCGGCTGGACCTCGACGCCCTTGGCCTTCAGCGGCACGATGAACATCGTCAGGCCTTTGTGCTTGGCCACGTCGAAGTCGGTGCGGGCCAGCATCAGCACGTACTCGGCGATGTTGGCCCCGGAGGTGAACATCTTCTGCCCGTCGATGCGCCAGCCGTTGCCCTCGGGCGTGGCGCGGGTGACCGCGGCGAACACGTCCGACCCCGAGCCCGGCTCCGAGAAGCCCAGGCTGCACACCGCCTCGCCCGCGGCGACCTTGGCCAGCGCCTCCTTCTTCAGGTCCTCGCTGCCGAAGCGCTGCATGATCCAGCCGACCATGTTGGTGACGCCCGCGGCATGGCCGGACCAATCATTCTCCTCCCACATCGCCGAAGCGGCGCTGAGCGCGTAGGGGCTGGCGCTACGGCCGCCGTACTCCTCCGCCCAGCCGGGGAAAAGCAGCCCCGCCTCGGCCAGCTTCTTGTGCACACCGTCGTCGTGGCCGGCATAGGAATAGTGAGCCTTGGCCTTCAGCTCAGGCGTGAGCGTCTTCTTGAAAAAGGCGTCGACCTCGGCGGCCAGCGTGCGGGCTTCTTCGCCCAGGTCGAAGTCGATGGCGATGACCCCGACATCAGGCAATTGCGCCGTTTCGCCGTGGTACAGACGCCGCCCGGCCTCCGCGAGCAGCAGCTCTGGATCGCCCAGCGTCAACGGCAGGGCGCGGGCGCGAAGGTTGTAGAGATGGATGTCATATTCTGAGGTGAGCCCGTAGCCGCCGAAGGTGTGCAGGGCCTGAGAGCCGGCCAGTCCCGCCGTCTTGGCGTTCCACCACAGCGACATGGAGACCTGGGCGGCCGCGCCGGGTGCGCCGTCGGCGATGTCGCGGATCGTCTTCCAGACCAGGTGGCGGCCGCCGTCGGTGTCGACGATAAGGTCGGCCAGCGGGTGCGAGATCGCCTGGTAGGCGCCGATCGGCTGGCCGAACGCCTTGCGCTCGGACGCGTAGGCGGCCGCGAGCCGGATCGCCTGGCGCGAGACGCCGGCCAGCGTGGCGGCGGTGAGCAGCTTCCACTCCTCGATCGCCGCATCGAAGGCGGCGACGGCGGCCGCGCCCTGGTCGAGCACCACGCGGTTAGGCCGATCCAGCCGGATTTCGGAAAGCGGCGTGGAGGCGAGGTTGGGCGTGATCGGCTCGCCGACGTGGTTCCTGACCGCGGCGGGAGAGGCGCGCTCCTGCGCGACGGCCGTCTCCTCGGCGGTCGGGCGGACCAGGACGATCGCGTCCCCGGCGCGGGCGAGCACCGCGTCCGCGACAGCGCCGCCTGCGATCCATTGCACCGGGTCCTTGTCGGCGTCGTTCATCGCCAGGGTCACCACCGCCTCGCCTTCGGCTAGGCGCGCGGCGAGGCCGGCGATCTCCGCGTCGGCCGAGCGCGCCAGCAGCGGGGCCGCCACGACGGCCTCCGCGATCGGACCGGAGGCCAGCGTGCGGCCGACCTCCTCCATGAGCAGCGCCGCGTCGAACAGCCCCAGGCCCAGCCCTCCGGCCGCCTCCGGCACGCGCATCGCAAAGGCGCCCAGTTCCGCCAGCCCGCGCCACAGCCCGGCGTCGAAGCCCAGCGGCATGGCGGCGCGCACCTGCGGGATGCCACTGTGCTCGTCGAGGAAACGCGCGAACGTCTCCACGATCATCTTCTGATCGTCGGACGGCTCGAAGTTCATGCTCGTCTGGCTCCGCTGCGAGGCGTCATCGAAACGCCGCATGCCACGAAGGGGCGGAAAAGTCCCTGGGCCGGTTCAACATTCGCCCGGGCGATCCGTGGGCGCCGCCTTGGCGACAAAGCCTGGCGAGACTGGCGGAAGCCGGCTGACCGCCGGCGTCGCCTCAGCCCTCGTCTTCGACGAAGATGATGCGCTCCGGGCAGGATCGGGCCCCCCGGCGCGCCATCTCCTCGTCTCCAGGCGCCACCTCGAAGCCTTCGATGGCGATGTAGCCGTCGTCGTCCAGCGGGTAGAGGTCGCCCGCGACGGCCTGGCAGCGCGCGTTGCCGACGCATCCGCTCTTCTCGATCCTGATCTTCATGGCCGTCCCCATGGCTCCCGGGCCGGTTTCATTGAAGCCAAGGCTCGCCATCCGACCAGCCGCCGACGCGTAAATCGTCTGGGCGTTATCCAGCCTTGTAAGCCAGCTATCGCTTGAGCCCGGGATGTGACCGCAACACGGTTTGCAGCCTTGGGTTCAACTTCCTGACCAGGGTCATCGTGGTGACGAGGACTTGAGGCGTACCTTCATGCGGGGCCAGGCTGAGCCGCTGCAGGCGCCGATCGAGACGCTGCCGGGCTTCCGTCGCCGCATCCTGATCGAGCCCGCGCCCGGCCGGGTGACCGCGGAGCTGGAGGACGACTACCACCGCATGACGGTGGAGATCGCGCACCAGGGCGGGATCGCCACCGCCGTCTCGGGCGCCATGGCGCGGGCGCCCTGGACCACCTGCCCAGGCGCCGAACTTCAGCTGTCGCGGAGCTTCGCCGGCCGTCCGCTCGCCGAGTTTGGCGCGGTGGGGGAGCGGGACGAGAACTGCACCCACCTGCACGATCTCGCCCTCCTCGCGGCGGCGCATGCGGCGGACGCGACGCCGACGGTGATCGACATTCTGGTGAGCGACGTGGTCGACGGCGCCAGGCAGGCCGAGCTGCGGCGCAACGGCGCCGCCGTCATGCGCTGGCGGATCGAGCGGGACCTCGTCGTCGAGCCGGACGCGATCGCCGGATGCGGTCTGCACCAGCTGCGCGACTGGATCGCAGGCCTGGACGGGGACGCAAAGGAAGCGGCGCGGCTGCTGCGCTGGGGCGTGATGCTCGCCCGCGGCCGGGAGATGGTCATCGAGAAGGAGACCCGGCAGCTGCCGCAGGGACGGTGCTACACCTTCCAGCCGGACCGCTTCGCGGTGGCGGAGCGGTCCGGCGCGATCCTCGATCTTTCAGGGCCGAACGCGGGACCGTTGGCGGACCGCAGGCCGCCCGATCCCAAGGCGCCGCATCGCTCCGTCTAGGCGGCCGTACCGCAGCTGCAGCTTGGGGCCTCACGCCACCATGGGGAAGCCCCCGCCGACCTGCAGAGTCGTGCCGGTGACGAAGGCGGCGTCGTCCGAACAGAGGTAGAGCATGGCCGCGACGATGTCGGCGACTTCGCCCCGGCGACGCAGCGCCTGCATGCCGGCGATGTGGTCCCACATCTCCGGCGCCAGCTCCTCGACGATCGTATCCGTCGCCGTCAGTCCGGGCGACAGGCCGACGACGCGGATGTTGTCCGGACCGAAGTCGTAGGCGAGCGTCAGCGTGACGCCGCGGATCGCCTGCTTGGTGGTCCCATAGGCGGTCTGGCACGCGTAGGAGGCCGACGAGGCGAGGTTCAGGATCACCCCGCCTCCACGCGCCTTCATCGAGGGGTGGCACGCCAGCGAGCAGGCGATCGTTCCCATCAGGTTGACGTCGTAGATCCGCCGAATGGCGGCGAGGCCCATGGTCAGCAGCGGCTGGTTGTAGAGGCTCGAATGGAGCCCGGCGTTGTTGATCAGGATGTCGACGCCGCCGAAGGCCTCGCTGGCCTGCGCCACCGCCGCCGTGACGGCGGCGTCGTCGGCCACGTCGCAGCCTATCGCGATCGCCTCGCCGCCCTCGGCCCGGATCGAGGTGGCGACGCGCTCCGCTGCGGCGAGATCGATGTCGACCTGCGCGACCCGGGCGCCGCGCGAGGCCAGCGCCCGCCCGAACGCCTCGCCGAAGCCCCGCGCGCCGCCGGTGATGAAGGCCACCTTGCCGTCGAACCCGCCCGCCATCCGTTCCTCGCCCTCGCCACCAAGCCCCGAGGGTGGGCGAAGGGAAGGGACCGGTCAAACCGCCCGGGCGGACATATCGTGGCGGCGCGCTGTGGCTTAGGGGCGGCGGGTCGCCGCCCGCATCAAGACCCGCTATGGCTCCCATCCGTAGATCAGGCCTGGATCAGCGGAGCCGACGACAGATGACCCAGCGGATCGAGATCGACCTGCCGCCGATCGACCCGGCGGCGGCGGCGACGCTCGGCGGCTTCCTCGACGAGGTGGCGGCGCGGTTCGGATCGCACGAGGCGATCGCGTTCGACGATCCGCTACGAGGCGGGGCGCGCGTCAGCTGGAGCTATGCGGACCTGCGCGGCCATTCGCGCGCCGTGGCCAAGGCGCTGATCGCCGGCGGCGTGGGCAAGGGGACCCGCGTCGGCATCCTGCTCGGCAACCGCCCGGAATTCGTCGCGGCGCTGTTCGGCGTGGCGCTGGCAGGCGGGGTGGCGGTGACGCTCTCGACCTTCTCGACGCGCGACGAGCTGGCGGCGCTGCTGGAACTCTCTGACGTCGACAGGCTGCTGACCCAGCGCGGCATCGCCAAGCGCGTGCTGACCGACGATCTGGCCGCGCTGCTGCCTGGCGCGCGGGGGGGGGCGGTCTCGTCGACGCGCTTCCCCTACCTGCGTCGCGTCGTCGTGCTGGCCGGCCAGGGGGAGGAGGGTTTCGAGAGCTGGGATGGCTTCATCGCCTCGGGCGCCGCCGTGCCGGACGCGACGCTCGACGCCCGCGCCGCGCGGGTCGGCGGCGACGATGTGGGCCTGATCATCTACACCTCGGGCACGACCAGCGTGCCCAAGGGCGTGATCCACCTGCACTCCACCGTGGTGAAGCAGTTCCGCTGGCAGGCGCACATCTACGGACGCACCCCCGCCTCACGGATCGCCTCGCCCTTCCCGCTGTTCTGGTCTGCAGGCGTCGTCTCGGTGCTGGGCTCCACGCTGGCCGCCGGCGGGACCTATGTGGGCGACGAGGTGTTCGAGCCCGGCGCGGCGCTGAAGCTGATCGCGCGCGAGCGGGTGGACGAATACTACGGCTTCCCGACCCACACCGCCGCCTTGGCGGATCATCCCGACTGGCCGACCGCGGATCTCTCCTCCCTCACCCGCGTGACCGGCAACAACGAGTTCGACGGCCACCCCAACGCGCGCCCCGACCCGGCTTGGAACCACATCGTCGGCTACGGCATGAGCGAGAGCTGCACCTTTGCGGTCAGCCACCTGTCGACCACGCCGACGGCGATCCAGCGCGCCAGCGCGGGGCTCCCGCTGCCGGGCGTGGAGCTGCGGATCGCCGATTTCGACACGGGCGCGGTGCTCGGCGTGGGCCAGGAGGGCGAGATCTGCCTGCGGAGCCCCACGATGATGCCGCACTACGTCGGCATGCGCCGGGAGGACAGCTTCGATGACGAAGGCTTCTTCCATGCCGGCGACATCGGCTTCATTGACGCAGACGGCTATCTGCACTGGACCGGCCGGATCAAGAACATGGTCAAGACCGGCGGCGCCAACGTCGCCTCCGGCGAGGTCGAGGCCGCCGCGGCGGCGCTCGGCACGCTGAAGCTCTGCCGGGTGATCGGCATGCCGGACCGCCGGCTCGGCGAGATGGTGGTGCTGTGCGCCGTCAAGGAGGAGGGGCGCGACCCCACCGAGGACGAGGTGCGCGCGGCGCTCCGCGAAAAGCTCGCCGCCTACAAGGTGCCGCGCCGGGTGCTGTTCTTCGGCATCGAAGACTACCCGCTGACCGCGACCGGCAAGGTCAAGGACAAGGAATTGCGCGAGCTGACCGCCGCACGGATGGCGGAGTAGGGCTTAGACGAACGGCCGTAGGGTCTGACCGCAGCAGCCTTGATCCTCCCCCACTGGGGGAGGGGGACCAC
>CAXUEN010000027.1:0-6553 GCA_964249945.1 uncultured Caulobacteraceae bacterium
GATGACCCGACGTTGTCGCACCAGAACGGAATTCACTGCGCCTGGCGCGGCAGGAGAGCGTTGAGCGCCAGCGCGGTCAGGCCGCCGGTGGTGATCCCGCTGGCAAACACGGCCCGCAGCGTTTCCGGCAACGGGGCCAGTATTTCCGGCACGGCAGGCACGCCGATCCCGGCGGCCAGCGCCGCCAGCCCCAGCCCTGCGCACAGCGCGAAGCTCTGCAGCGGAAGGCCGGCGGCCAGCGCTGCGGGCAGGAAGGCGACCGCGAGGGCCGCGCTCAGGCGGTTGGGGATGATGTAGCTGGTCGCATCGGTGATGGCCGCGCAGATCACGGCGGCGGGAAAGGCGAGCAGCATGAGGGCGGCGATCAGCGGCGGCATCGAAACGGGCTCCGGGTCCTTAGGCCAGGGAGCCTGCCCGCACGGCGTGAAGGAAGCGTTGAGGGCCGCTCAGGAGCCCGTCGACACCGTGTTGGAGATCACGTTGAACTTGGTGGCGATGGAGGTGAAGGCCGCGTTCATGCCCACGATCACCACCAGGCCGATCAGGCCGGCCAGCAGGGCGTATTCCACGGCGGTGGCGGCGCTGTCATCGTGAAGGAATTCATCGACCAGGTCGCGCATCGGCCGCCCCCCGTAAACGAGGAAGGCCGCAGCGCCGACGGCGCTGCGGCCCCCTCTCAAGCCAAGACAGTCCGGAGCGCCTGTTAGGACGCGGTGCCGGCGGTGGAGATGTTGCTGGAGATGGTGTTGAACTTGGAGCTCAGGGTGGTGCCCAGCGTCTGGGCGCCGGCGATGATGACGACGGCGATTAGAGCCGCGATCAGGCCGTACTCGATGGCCGTGGCGCCCGACTCGTCCTTCATGAAGCTGGTGACGAACTTCGACATGGTTTCAGTCTCCTGTTGATTAGCAAGCGGAAGTGGGTCCCGAGCACTTCCGCCCGCTTGACCCCGAACACATGCTCACCATGCCGGGCGCACGTTAATGTGAGGTGAAAGCAAGCAGACCAGCGAATCTTTTTTAGGTTCACAGTTATTTACCATGCCCAACCGAAACGTGGTTAACAGGTCTGCTCTGTATTTACTTGGTGAAGCCAACAGTCGAGATGGCCCGCACCCCCATGATAGACTCACGCGAGTCCCCAAGTGGCTGAGGCCGAGGCGGTTTCATCTTTTTGAGACTTTGTTGACGGTTTGCGCCCATGATGCGCGCCATCCAGCTCGCAGGTCAGCCATGCGCCCGCTCTACCCGCTCATCCCCTTCGCCCTCGCCTTCATCGTCGCCGGCGCGGCGCGCGCCGAAAGCCTTTCGGTGGCGCTGGACCACTCCGCCCGCCTACGCGTCAACAACGCCTCAAGCGTGGTGGTGGGCGACGCCACCGTGGCGGACGTGACGGTGGTGGACGGCCACACCGTCTTCGTGGAAGGGCGCGCCTATGGCTCCACCGCCATCGTCGTGAACGACCGCGAAGGCCGCACCGTCTATTCCGGCGACGTCACCGTGGTGCGCCCGGACGGCGGCGTGTCGGTCTATCGCGGCCTGGTCCGCTCGGACTTCGCCTGCGCGCCGGACTGCACCGCCGTCCAGCACCTGGCGACCACGCCGCTGAACGGCGCCGTCGCAGCCGCCAAGTAGCCGCAGGTCCGGGACGCCGGCCATGCGCCCCCTCCGCCTTCCGGCGCCCCGCGCCCACAGGACCCTGAGCGCGTGGCTGGGTGATCGGCGGGGCGCGACCGCGGTGGAGTTCGCCATCGTCGGCGCGCCCTTCCTATTCATGATCTTCGCCATCATCCAGCTGGCCCTGTACTTCATGGTGCAGGTCACGCTGGACAACGCCACCTCCATCGCCGCCCGCGAGCTGCGCACGGGCCAGGTGGTCGCCGACGGGGTCAGCGACACCGCGGGCGAGGCGACCTTCATGCAGAACGCCGTCTGCGCCAACATGTCCTGGCTCTCGAGCCAATGCGGCTCCGGCGTCACCACCCCGAGCGGCCTGCAGTACCTGGTGATCGACGTGCGGCCGCTGGGAACCTATGCAAGCACGCCAGGCACGCCGACCCTGAACAGTGGCGGCACCAAGCCCGCTGACACCTGCTTCTACTCGGGAAGCGCCGGCGCCGCGGTGGAGATGCGGGCCTATTACCGCTGGCAGATGGTCATCCCGGAGTTGATGACCAGCCTGCAGACCTTCAGCGGCGGCGTCGCCGAACTGAAATCCGCCGAGGTCTTCCAGGTGGAGCCCAACGGCCAGGTCAACAGTTCGGCGAGCACATGCTGAGCGCCGCCCGCGACCTGCACACGGGCTGGCGCCGCGCCATGGGCGACCGGCAGGGCGTGGCGGCCCTGGAGTTCGCCCTGATCGCGCCGGTGATGATCCTGCTGTTCATGGGGCTGGCCCAGCTCTCGTCCGCGATCATCGCCAGCCGCCACACCAGCCACGCCACCGCCTCGCTGGGCGACCTGGTCTCGCAGTGTTCCAATCTCAGCGACAGCGACGCGAACAACATCTTCGCCGCCACTTCCGACGTCCTGGCGCCGCTGCCGGTGAGCGTGTCCGTCCTGAACCAGCGGGTGTCCAGCATCATGGTGGTGGACGCCAACGGCACCACCCAGGCCCAGTGGAGCCGCACCTGCGCCGGCGCGCCCAGCAGCACGACCTGCCCCGCCTCCTCTGTGCTTGCGCCCTACAGCAAGAACCAGGCCGTCGCCCTGCCCGCCAACCTGGTCAGCAACCAGGGCGACAGCGTGATCGTGGCGGAGACCGTCTACACCTACAACTTCCCGGTGCCGATGCTGAACAACCTGTTCAAGTTCGACGACCTGTCGTACTTCAAGCCGCGCAAGAGCACCGTCGTGACCTTCACAGGCGCGACGTCCAACGGCGGCACGGGCACTCAGACGAGCTGCTACTCCAGCTGAGGTGGGACAGCCCCGCCGACGGCCTCCTCAGGGGCCCTCCACCTTGAGCCCCGCACGGCGGAGCAGGGCCGGCACGCCGTCGGGCCCCACCAGGTGGCCGACGCCCACGACCACGAAGATCGGCGAACAGGTCGACCTGTTCGGCCAGGGTCTCGAAGGCGCCGCGGGCGGCCGTGGACGGGGCGGCGGCGTTGATCTGGCTCTCCACGCCCAGGTCCTCGCGGTAGCCCTGCCGCTGGTAGAACACCAGGGTCAGCTCCAGCTCGGCCAGCCAGGGCTTCATCCGCTCCAGCGCGGCCGGCGCCAAGCCCTCGCGCCTGGCCAGGGCCGACACCCGCGCCTCCAGCGCCGGCGGAAGCAGGGCCGCCAGGGTCTGGCCGGCGGGCAGCAGGCCCTTGGCCTGCATCATCGCCACCGCGTCCGCCTGAGCCGCACCCCCCAGCGGGATCTCGAACCAGACCGCGTCCGCCCTGGCGAGTTCGGCCATGAGCGCCGGCGTCTTCCACTGCGTCGCGCCGGACAGCAGGTGGATGGAGCCGAACAGGTCGATCTCGGTCTGCGGGCCCACGACCCGCCACAGCGGCGGATCGGCCCGGGCGACGCCGCCCCAGGCCAGCAGGCCCGCACTCAGGGCCAGAATGCTAAGGAGGGAAGGGAATCGGCTCATAGAGGAGAGCTTAAGCCCCACACGGTCCAACCGACACCCTCAGAGGCGTTCGGCCTCCCTCGGCAGCCTGTCGCCCCCTCCCCTGGCCGACCGAACCGTTCGCCGCCTCCTGGCCGGCTGGGGCCGCGTGCAGCCAGACGATCCCCAGGCTCGGAGCGCCGTGGGCCGCCCGGCTGGAGGCTTGCGGCGCCGGCGGCGCACGGTCTATAAGCCGCGTCCTCGGCGAGCGGACGCGTAGCTCAGCGGGAGAGCACCTCGTTGACATCGAGGGGGTCACAGGTTCAATCCCTGTCGCGTCCACCACATCCCAACGGCATCCGACGTTGCAGCCGGGTCGGGACAACCCTTCAGGGCTTGGACGCCTTGATCTGCGCGGCCTTGGACTGGCCGGTCTCCGCCTCGACCTCCTCGGCCAGGGCGTCGAGCCACTTCAGCACCGCCTGTTCGAAGTCGTCGCCGTCCACCTCGGCGAAGGCCTGGGGCAGGCGCTGGTCGACGAAGGCGCGCAGCACCTCGGGGTGGATGTAGGCGGAACGGCAGACCGCCGGCGTGTTGCCGAGCAGGCCGGCGGTCGCCTTGACGCACAGGGTGACGGTCTTCTTAGCCTCCCGCTCGTTCTGGGGCGCGGGGTACATGGACAGCGCCTTGGCGGCGGCCAGGGTGCCGGCCCAGGTGCGGAAGTCCTTGGCGGTGAAATGCTCGTCGGTCGCGGCGTGCAGGTATTCGTTGATGTCATGGGAGTCCACCGCGTGACGGTGGCCGTCATGGTCCACGTACTGGAACAGGCGCTGGCCCGGCAGCTCCTGGATCGACTTGATGACCCGAGCGAGGCGGCGGTCGTGGACCGAGGTCTTGTGCTCCACCCCGCTCTTGCCCTTGAACTCGAACTCCACGTCCGAGCCATGCAGGTGCAGGTGGCGCGACCGCAGGGTGGTCAGGCCGAAACTCTTGTTCTCCTTGGCGTACTGGTCGTTGCCCACCCGGATCATGGTGGTCTCCAGCAGCCGCACCACGGTGGCCACCACCTTCTCTCTCGGCAGGCCGCGCCTGTTCAGGTCTTGGTCGACCTTCTCGCGCAGCGCCGGCAGGATGCGGCCGAAGGCGGCCATGCGGGCGAACTTGGTCTCGGCCCGGGCGGCGCTCCACAGCTCGTGATAGCGGTACTGCTTGCGGCCCCGCTCGTCGCGGCCGGTGGCCTGGATGTGGCCGCGCGGCGACTTGCAGATCCACACGCCGGCGTAAGCCGGCGGGATGGCCAGGGCGTTGATGCGGTCGATGACCTTCGGGTCGGTGATGGGGCGCTGTTTGGCGTCGAGATAGTCGAAGCCGGTGGGAGCCTTCACGCGGCTGAGGCCGGGATCATCGTCATGGACGTAGATCAGGCCGGCCGCCTCCGCCACCGCCTCGTTGGAGGTGTCTTCGGTGGAGCTATCCTCGTCGTCGTACGCCATCTAACGCCACCTGTTCAGCCCAGCGGGCAACGGAGGTGGAATGCTCCAGTTCCCTCCTACGCTCCGCTCCTCCCGGCGAATGCCGGGAGGAGCGGAGGGCCAGGGATCAGAAGTGATCGCCCGAGTTCACCGTCGGAAACGAGGTCTTCAGGTCCAGCTTCCGCCGCATGGACGCGACCTGTCCCGCGCTCACCGCCGGCGCGCGCGAACCCCAACTGTTGCGGACGTAGGTGGCCACGTCGGCGGTCTGCTGGTCGTCCAGCTTCCAGGCGAAGCTCGGCATGGACAGGGGCGTGGGCCGTGACGGCGCAGGCGCGGTGCGCCCGCCGGCCAGGATCAGGTGGAGCAGGCCGTCCGGATCGGTCTGCTGGGCCATGGTGTCGCCCCTCAGCGGCGGGAAGTAGCGCGCCTGGCCGGCCCCGCCTTCCAGGTGGCAGGACGAGCAGGCGTCGGAATAGATCGCCTCGCCCCGCTTCATCGCCGCCGCGTCCGGGTCGGTGGCGGTGACCGGCGGGCTCGCCGGCTGGTCCTTCAGGTAGGTGGCGATGGCCTGCAGGTCCGCATCGCTCATCAGCGAGGTGGAGTAGGACACCACCTCCGACATGGAGCCGGCGACCTGGGCGCGGTCGGTGCGGCCGGTCTTCAGATACTCCACGATCTCGGCGGTGCTCCAGGCGCCCAGGCCCGTGCGGGGGTTGGCGGTGAGGTCCGGCGCGATCCAGTTGTCCAACTCGCCGCCGCGCAGGAACTGGCCTGATCTGTCCGCCTCGAGCAGGTTCTTGGTCGTGTGGCAGGCGCCGCAGTGGCCCAGGCCGTTGACGATGTAGGCGCCTCGGTTCCACTGCGCCGACTTGCCGGCCATGTCCTGCCACGCCGGGGCGGGGCGGAAGAAGAGCAGGTTCCAGCCCTTGATCATGAACCGGATGTTCAGCGGGAAGGGCAGCCTGTTGGCCGGCGGGTTGTAGTTCACCGGCGGGATGGTCTTGAGATAGGCCAGCATGGCGTCGTCGTCGGCGCGGGTGGCGTGGGTGAACTCCGGATACGGCAGGGCGGGATAGAGGTTGTGACCCTCGTCATCCACGCCGTCGTGCATGGCGTGGTAGAACTGGTCCGGCGTCCAGGCGCCGATCCCGGTCTCCTTGTCCGAGGTGATGTTGGGCGAATAGATCACCCCAAACGGCGTGCTCAGCCCCAGCCCGCCCGCGATGGGATCGCCGCCGTCGCGCGCGTGGCAGGACACGCAGTCGCCCACGATCACCAGGTACTGCCCGCGCCGCACCTGGGCGGCGTTGGGCAGGCTGTCGGGCACGGGCCGGGTCTCCAGCTGGGTGGGCGTGTAGGCCTGCGGCCCCGAAGCGGTCTCGCTCCCCTGGCTCAGCGCGAACCCGGCCAGGCCCAGCACCCCGGCGACGGCCGCCCCGGCCACCACGCCCGCGATCCTCAAGCGGCGGCCCACGGCGGTCAGGCCTGCACCAGGGGGCCGGGCGCCTTGAGGTACTGCGACCTGATCTGGCTGG
>CAXUEN010000027.1:6563-13179 GCA_964249945.1 uncultured Caulobacteraceae bacterium
AGGTAGGCCAGGGCCGCCAGCGTGCCCGTGGGATTGTAGCCGGCGTTCTGGGGGAACAGGCCGGAGCCGGTGACGAACAGGTTGGAGACGTCCCAGCTCTGGCCGTACTTGTTGACCACGCTGTTGGTGGGGTTGTCGCCGGTGATGGTGCCGCCGGTGTTATGGGTGGTCTGGTAGGGAACCACGCTCCACGAGCCGACGCGCTTGTTCAGCTTGATCTCGCGCGGGTTCATGGCGCGGGCGACGTCGGCGGCCTTGGCCGTGATGTAGTCCGACATCTTGTGCTCGTTTTCGGTGAAGTCGAAGGTCATGCGCAGCATCGGCCGGCCGAACTGGTCGCGGTAGGTGGGGTCCAGGTCCAGGTAGTTGCCCCGGTGCGCCATGACCGAGCCGTGGCAGCTGATGGAGAAGCTCTTCAGGTAGTTGTCGGCCGCGGCCTTCTTCCACTTGGCGCCCCATTTGGGCGTGCCTTCGGGCGTGTAGATCATCTCGATCGGCCGGCCCCCGGTGACCATGCCGGCGATGTAGCCGCCGCCGATGAAGCCCAACCCCGCGTGGTCGAAGTTGTCGCCGTTGAAGTCGTCGATCACCGTGGCCAGGGCGCCGGCGCCGATGAACGGGTTCATGATCTTGTCGTCGAAGAAGACGTTGACCGAGCTCATGGTCTGGTAGGCGTAGTTCTTGCCCACCACGCCGGTCTGGCTGACCGGGTCATAGGGCTTGCCGATCCCCGACAGCAGCAGGGTGCGCACGTTGTGCAGCACGTAGGCGGACAGCACCACCATCTCCGCCGGCTGGAAGAACGCCTCGCCCGCGCTGTTGACGTAGGTGACGCCGGTGGCGCGCTTGCCGGTGGAGTCCAGCTCGACCTTCAGCACCTCGCACTCGGTCCGAAGCGTGAAGTTCGGCTTGGTCATCAGGTAGGGCAGCACCGTGGTCTGGGGCGACGCCTTGGAATAGTTGCCGCAGCCGAACTTCTCGCAGAACCCGCAGTAGGTGCACTCGCCGAGCTGGGCGCCGAGCGGGTTGGTGTAGGGCCGCGACATGTTGCCGGTGGGGTGCGGGAACGGGTGATAGCCCAGCCCCGCCGCCGCCTTCCCGAACAGGGTGGGGCCATAGGGCTGGTCCATGGGCGGGTTGGGGTATTCCGCCGAGCGCGGCCCCTCGAACGGGTTGCCGCCGGGCATGATCTGGCCGTTCAGGTTGCCGGCCTTGCCGGTGGTGCCGCAGAGCCTGTCGAAGGTGTCGAAGTGGGGCTCGAGCTCGGCCCAGTCCACCGGATAGTCCTGCACCGTCATGTCGTTTGCGGTGACCGCGGCCTTGCCGTAGCGCTCCAGGTTGTGGCTGTAGGCCTTCAGGTCGGACGGCAGGAAGCGCCAGATCTGGCCGTTCCAGTGCACGCCCCCGCTGCCCACGCCCGTGCCGAGCAGGAAGGAGCCCAGGTGGCGCATGGGCAGCGCCTGCTGGCCGGTGTTGTTCCTGATGGTCAGGGTGTCGTAGGCGACGTTCTGGAACAGGTAGTGGCGCCACATGTAGCGCAGCTCGTCCTGGGCGAAGGTCGGCGCGAAGTCGGTCGGCGTGTCGCGCCAGGGGCCGCGCTCCAGGGCCAGCACGTCCAGCCCCTCGTCGGCCAGCTGCTGGGCCATGATGGCCCCGGTCCAGCCGAAGCCCACCAGCACCACGTCGACGGACTTGAGCCTGGTCGCCATCGGATCAGGCCTGCGACCAGCCGGGGCGGCCCCTGAGGCCGACAGGCGGGAAGGGCACGCGCTCGCCGTGCCGGGTGACCCACGCCTTGTAGTCGTAGTGGGCGCCGGGGAAGCCGATCATCTTCCAGGCCGCCATGTCCTTGTTGCCGCCATAGACGGGGTCCGCGAAGTAGCCCTCCTTCACGTTCTGCAGGAACATGTCGAAGAAGGTCTTGGCCTCCACCCCGCCGCCGAGCTTCGCGGCGCCGCTCTCCAGCGCATTAAGCACCGCGTCCTGGTCGTCAGGCCCCAGGCCGTGGAACACCTTCCCGTGCTGGTTCCGCGCCCAACCGTCGATCGCCGAAATGGCGGCGCGGTAGAGGCCGGCGGGCGTCAGGCGCGACTGGTAGCCCTGCTCCGGCGTCCCCTTCGGCCACGGGCCGCCGAGGTAGTAGTGCTCGCCGTGGCCGAAGCCGCCGGCCAGCTGGCGGTCGATGAACAGCGGCACGTCCGCCTCGGTCCCGCTCGGCCCCACCTCGTCCTTGGGGATCATGCGGTCCACGGCGGCCTCGACGAAGGCGGCCTCGGCGGGGTTGAACCAGACGTATCCGGTCCCGCGCTGCGGCATCGGCGGAAAGTCCGCCGCACCGCCGCGCCAGGGCATTGTCCCGCTGAAGGTCTGGGGTGGGCCGCCGAGCGCCCCGTCGTGGCGCGTGCTGTCGGCCGCGGCCACCCCGCCGACGCTGGCCACGGCCCCGCCGAGCAGCAGGCGTCGGCGGTCGAGCACCGTGCGCGAGGTCGGCTTGCCCGCTGGATCGCTCATGCCGTCTTCCCCCGCCCGATCCTCGAGGGGTAAGCGTGCGGGCGAGCCGGCGGGTTCCTGCGGCGGCCGCAATCTGGACACCGACGCTGAACTACCGCCACGCCTTCCACGCCGGCAACTTCGCCGACCTCGTCAAGCACACCCTGTTGCTCGCGGTGCTGGAGCGGCTGACGGCCGAGGCCGAACCGCTGAGCGTGATCGACACCCATGCGGGCGCGGGGCTCTACGGCCTGCAGGACGAGGCGGCGCGGCGTTCGGGCGAGGCGCAGGCGGGGGTTGCGCGGCTGATGGCCGATCCCTCGGTCCCGGTCGTGCTGGCGCCCCTCGTGGCTGCGGTGGGGGCCTGCAATCCGGCAGGCGAGGTCAGGAGCTATCCGGGCTCGCCCTGGCTGACGGTGCGCGCCCTCCGTCGAGGCGACACCTATCTCGGTTGCGAACTCCGCCCGGACGACCACGGCGAGCTCGTCGCAGCCCTCGCGCCGCTGAAGAGCGGCCCACGGGTCGAGCTGCTGCAGGCCGACGGCTACACGGTGGCCCGGCAGCGGCTCGCGCAGCGCCGCGGGCGCACCCTGCTGGTCATCGACCCGCCGTTCGAGCGCGCCGACGACTACGCCCGCGTCGCCGAGCTGATCGCCCACCGGCCCGATCCCGCTCGCCAGCCGGCGCTGATCTGGACGCCGCTGAAGGACCTGGAGACCTTCGACGCCTTCCTGGACGCCCTGGAACGTGCGGGACCTGCAAGCCTGGTGGCCGCCCAGGCGCGTGTGCGGCCGCTGGACGATCCCATGCGGATGAACGGCTGCGCCTTGGTGCTGGTGGACGCTCCGGACCTGGAGGCCGAGGCGCGGGCGGTCTGCACCTGGGTGGCGGCGCACCTGGGCGGCCCGGGCGGCGGCGCGCGGGTGGAGCGGCTGGCCGGCGCGGCAACCTGAGCCGTGGGCGGCCGTTCTGGCGTGGAGGACCCCGCCATGATCAAGACCCTCTCCCGCCTGCTCCCGAAACGGACGCCGAAGCCCGCCAGGCTGGTCCAGGCGATCGCCAGCAAGGCCGTCGACCCCATGGAGGCGTCGCTGCAGGCGCTCGGCCGCTCCCGCAAGGCCCAGGTCGCCCCGGCCCTGCTGCTGGCCACCGGGGCAGGCGTGGCCTTCTGGTGGTGGACGCAGTGGGCGCGCGGCGCCGAGGAGAGCGAGGCGGCGGGGAAGACAGGGACTGACAGAGAGCCCTGAAGCCCTGACTTCAGATGCTCTCCCGCTGGGGAGCTGCCGGCGAAGCCGACTGAGGGGGCCGACGCGAAGCGGCGGTGCTGCCCCCTCCACCAAGCTGCGCTTGGTCTCCCTCTCCCAGAGGGGAGGATCTCGGCTCCTACGCCTCCAGCCGCTGGATCAGGGCTTCATGCTCGGCCCAGAGCGCGGCCGGCAGACGATCGCCGAACTGTTCGTAGGCCTCCGGGATGGTGGCGGCCTCCTCCTTCCACACGGAGCGGTCGACGTTCAGCAACAGGTGCAGCTGGTGCTCGCTCAGGCTCAAGCCCGAGGTGTCCAGCGAGGCGGGGGTGGGATGGCGGCCGATGGGGCTGTCCTGGGCCTCCGCCGTCCCTTCCAGCCGCTCCACGATCCACTTCAGCACCCGGGCGTTGTCGCCGTAACCCGGCCAGACGAACCTGCCGTGCTCGTCCTTGCGGAACCAGTTCACGAAGTAGATCCCCGGCAGCTTGTCCGCCGCGGTCTTCTCGCCCATGGCCAGCCAGTGGGCGAAGTAGTCGCCCATGTTGTAGCCGCAGAAAGGCAGCATGGCGAAAGGGTCGCGCCGCAGCGCCCCCAGCTTGGTCTCCGCCGCGGCCGTCCCTTCGGACGCCACGTTGGAGGCCAGGAACACCCCGTGCTTCCAGTCGAAGGCCTCGGTCACCAGCGGCACAGCCGTGGCCCGCCGGCCGCCGAACAGGATCGCGCTGATGGGCACGCCCTTGGGGTCTTCCCACTCGGCGGCGATCGTCGGGCACTGGCCCGCGGGCACCGCGAAGCGGGAGTTCGGGTGGGCGGCGGGCTCCTTGGACTCCGGCGTCCAGCTGCGGCCGCGCCAGTCGGTGAGGTGCGCCGGCGGGTCCTTGGTCAGGCCCTCCCACCAGACGTCGCCGTCGTCGGTCAGCGCCACGTTGGTGTAGATGCAGTTGGCCTTCAGGGTGTCGATGGCGTTCTTGTTGGTGGCCTCGCCCGTGCCCGGCGCCACGCCGAAGAAGCCGAACTCCGGGTTGATGGCGTACAGCCGCCCGTCGTCGCCGAAGCGCATCCAGGCGATGTCGTCGCCCACCGTCTCGGCCTTCCAGCCGGGGATGGTCGGCTGCAGCATGGCGAGGTTCGTTTTTCCGCAGGCGCTGGGGAAGGCGGCGGCGATGTAGTGCACCTTCTGCTCAGGGGAGGTGAGCTTCAGGATGAGCATGTGCTCGGCCAGCCAGCCCTCGTCCCGGGCCATGATGGAGGCGATGCGCAGCGCGTAGCACTTCTTGCCCAGCAGGGCGTTGCCGCCGTAGCCGGAACCGTAGGACCAGATCTCCCGGCTCTCGGGGAAATGGACGATGTACTTGGTCTCGTTGCAGGGCCAGGGCACGTCCTTCTGGCCGGGCGCCAGCGGGGCGCCGAGCGTGTGGACCGCCGGCACGAAGAAGCCGTCCTCGCCGATGGCGTCCAACGCCGCCTGGCCCATGCGGGTCATCACCCGCATGCTTACCGCCACATAGGCGCTGTCGGTGATCTCCACCCCGTAGGCGCTGATCTTCGAGCCCAGCGGGCCCATGCAGAAGGGCACCACGTACATGGTCCGCCCGCGCATCGAGCCCTTGAACAGGCCGTCCAGGGTGGCGCGCATCTCCACCGGATCGGCCCAGTTGTTGGTGGGGCCGGCCTCGACCTGCGCCTTGGAGCAGATGAAGGTGCGGCTCTCCACCCGGGCCACGTCCTTCGGATCGGAGGCCGCGTAGAAGCTGTTCGGGCGCTTGTCGGGATTCAGCGGCTTCAGGGTGCCGGCGTTGACCAGGGCCTCGGTAAGGAAACGCCACTCCTCGTCGGAGCCGTCACACCAGTAGACCTGCTCCGGCTCGGTCAGAGCGGCGATCGCGCGCACCCAGTCCAGCAGCTTGCGGTTCCGGGTCGGGGCCTGGTCCAGCGCGCCGA
Organism: uncultured Caulobacteraceae bacterium; assembly: GCA_964249945.1. Taxonomy (GTDB): domain Bacteria; phylum Pseudomonadota; class Alphaproteobacteria; order Caulobacterales; family Caulobacteraceae; genus CAHJWH01. Next base: position 12,242 of record CAXUEN010000027.1, read on the forward strand.
GGGTGGTGGTGAGGGTCATGGGCGCTCTCCCAGGGCCGTAGCCGGTGTCGGACGCAAAGATGAACGCCCTCTCCCAGGGCCGCGCCCACATTTGCAACATTGCTAGCTTTCCGCAGGCCGTTCATCAAGGCCCACCCGTTCAGGAGCGACCTTTGGACCGTGAAGACACCTCGGAGTTGAAGGCCCTGCTGGAACGGATCGCCTGCGCCCTGGAGCGCCTGGCGCCTGCTGCGCCAGCGCCCGTGGACTTCGCAGGTGCGATGCTGCACCGCTTCGACGCGGCCACCCAGAGCTTCGCAGCCGCAGCAGATTTTCCTTTGCCGCTCGACCTTCTGCTGGGTGTGGACACCCAGAAGGCGCGACTGATGCAGGCCCTGCGTCGCTTCACCGCCGGCCTGCCCGCCAACAACGTCCTGCTGTGGGGCGCGCGGGGCACGGGCAAGAGTTCGCTGGTCAAATCCGCGGTCACCACCCTGGCCCGGGAGGCGCCCCTGCTGAAGCTGGTGGAGATCGAGCGGGAGGTTGTGAATTCGCTGCCGAACCTCTTCGCAACTTTGCGAAACCGGGCCGAGCGGTTCGTGGTCCTGTGCGACGACCTGTCGTTCGAGGAAGGCGCGGGCGCGGCCAAGTCGCTGAAGTCGGCGCTGGAGGGGGGCGTGTTCGGGCCGCCCTCCAACGTGGTGTTCGTGGCCACCTCCAACCGGCGCCACCTGATGCCCCGCAGCCACGAGGAGGCCGACCTTTTGGCGGCGGCGGAGGACAGCGAGGAGATGATCTCCGCCTCGGACCGCTTCGGGTTGTGGCTGGGCTTCCCGCCCATGGACCAGCCGACCTACCTGGCGGCGGTGCGGGCCTATGCGACGCGGTTCGGCCTGGCGGCGGCGGACCTCGATCGGCGGGCGCTGCAGTGGGCCCAGCTGCGCGGCGGGCGCTCGGGC
>CAXUEN010000027.1:13189-13786 GCA_964249945.1 uncultured Caulobacteraceae bacterium
GTGTGAGGGCGCGCGGAAACCACCTCGAAGCCGTTTCCGCGCTCCCGCGCGACCCCCTCCCCGCCTTCGGCCGTACTCTCCCATGCGCAGCACGGGGGAGATCAGAAAGCCGGCTGTCTCACCCCTGCTCGAAGATGCAGCGGGCGTAGCCGACGAGATTGTCGGCGGTGCGCCTGGCGTCGTAGTGCGGCTCGCTGATGGCCTTGAAGGCCACCGCGTCGGTCAGCAGCATGAGGAGTTCGACCTTCTCCGCCGCCTCCTCTGCGGTCCAGCGGCCGGGCGCGCCTGTCTGGACCAGGGCGCAGAGGCGCTCGGCCACGCTGGCGCGGAACTCGGCCATCACCCGGGCGGTGCGGGGGTTGCGAGCGGCCTCGGACATAATCTCCAGCCACAGGACGCTGCAGCCGCGCTCGCTCATGCGCTCGATCTTGGCGCGCCAGTGGCGGAAGAAGGCGGGGAAGACGCCGGCCTCATCGTCCTCCACCGCGTCGAAGTCGGCCATGGCGGCGGCGACATCGCGCTCCACGATGGCGGCGATGATGTCGTCCTTGGCCGGGAAATAGCGATACAGGTTGCCGACGCTCATGCCGGCCATGC
>CAXUEN010000027.1:13796-14185 GCA_964249945.1 uncultured Caulobacteraceae bacterium
GTAGATGTGGCCCACGCTCATCCTCGCGGTGGCGGCGATCTGGGCCATGCTCGTCCCGTGGAAACCGTGCAGGCGGAAACAGGTCTCCGCCGCCTCCAGCACCTGCTTGCTGCGCCGCGGCGCGGAGGGTCGCTCCGCCCCCAGATTTTCTACGGCGACCACGCTCCGTTCCTCCAAATGCGACGCCTGAGGGCGCTCTTGACCTGTAACGTGGAAAGGGAATACCACGCCGACGAGTGAGAATGAACGTTCAATTTCAGCTGGAGCGGGGGCGCTCTCTGGTCATGAGCCAACGCCATCTGCGCCTGTGCGCCTGCGCGGGCGTGTTGGCGCTCGCCTCGGCCTGCGCCAAGAAGGCGGCGGCCACCGGAAAAGCGGCCTGGCCGAGG
>CAXUEN010000028.1:0-3424 GCA_964249945.1 uncultured Caulobacteraceae bacterium
GCGCGCGGCGGCGGCGACCCCCGACGATGCGCCCCTGCTGCTCTGCATGGGCCGGCTGCACGCTGACACGGCGCACGACGTCAGCCTGCGCGCCCTGGCCGAATTGCCCGGCTGCGGGATGTGGATCGCCGGCGCAGGCGAGGACGAGCAGAAATTGAAGGCGCTCGCGCGGCGGCTGGGGGTGGCGGAGCGGGTGCGGTTCCTGGGATGGCGACTGGACGCCTCCGCCCTGTACAGGGCCGCCGACATTTGCCTTTTCCCCTCCCGCTTCGAGCCGCTGGGCAACACCGTGATCCAGGCCTGGGCCCACCAGATCCCGCTGGTCACCGCCGCCAGCGCCGGTCCGGGCGCCCTGGTCCGAGATGAGGAGGACGCGCTTCTGGTCTGTATCGACGACGCCCTCGCCACGGCCGCCGCCGTCCGCCGCCTGCTGGCCGATCCCGCCCTGGGCGCCCGGCTGGTCCAGGCCGGCGCCGCGCGTATCGCCGGGGAGTTCGCCCAGGATCGGGTGGTCGCCCAGTGGCGCGCCCTATTCGCCCGCTTCGGCGAGGGCTGAGCGGATGTGCGGCATAGCCGGCCTGCTCCGCCCGACGGCGGCCGGGCGCGAGACCGGGACGACGGACCAGGCGGCCCTGGACCAGGAGCGGGTGGCGCGCATGATCGGCGCCATCGCCCACCGCGGTCCGAACGGCCTGCGGCTGGAGGTGGGCGCGGACTACGCCTTCGCCCATGCGCGCCTGTCGATCATCGACCTGGAGGGCGGGTGGCAGCCGCTGCACTCAGGCCGCCTGGAGGTGATCGGCAACGGAGAGATCTACAACTACCTGGAGCTGACCGTCCGCCACGGCTTGGCCCCCGCCCTAGCCACGGGATCGGATTTCGAGCCCCTGCTGCACCTCTACGCCGCCCGCGGTCCGGCCGCCCTGGCGGAGCTGCGGGGCATGTACGGCCTGTGCCTGCGCGGCGAGGGCGTCGCCCTGGTGGCGCGGGACCCGTTCGGCATCAAGCCGCTGTATGTGCGCCAGGCGGCAGTAAGCCTCGCCTTCGCCTCCGAGCCGCGCGCCCTGCTGACGGGCGAGCGGCCGCTCCTGGTGCGGGAGGCGGCGGAGGAGCTCCTGGCGCTGAACTACGTGCTGGGCCGCCGCACCATCTTCGAGGGTGTCGCTCGGGTGGCTCCTGGCGAGGCCCTGGACGTCGCGGGCGCCCCCTTGAAGCCGCCGCCGCTCGCCTCCGCCATCTCGCACCTGCGACCACCGGGGCCGATCGATGAGGCCGAGGCGCTACGCCGGCTGGACCAGTTGCTGGAGGACAGCGTGAGCGTGCACCAGCGCGCCGACGTGCCCTACGGCCTATTCCTGTCGGGCGGCGTGGACAGCGCGGCGGTCGCCACCCTGATGGCGCGGCTGAACACCCGACGGGTGGTGGCCTACACCTGCGGCTTCGACGCGCCCGAGGGACTGGGAAAGGGTGCATCCGACGAGCGGCGGGCGGCCGAGCGGGTGGCGCGGGCGCTCGACCTGGACTGGCGCGAGACCAGCTTCGGAGCGGAGGACTTCTGGCGCATCGCGCCCGAAGTGGCCTGGGCGCTAGACGACCCCACCAGCGACTTCGCCACCCTGCCGACCTGGAAGCTGGCCGAGGCGGCGAAGGACAGCCTGACCGTGGTGCTCACCGGCGAAGGCGGGGACGAGCTGTTCGGCGGCTATGGCCGCTACCGCCGGGCGCTCCGCCCCCGCTGGCTCGGCGGGCGCCCGGCCGAGCCGCAGGTGCACGCGCCCTTCCTGCAGGATGGCGGGGCAGGGGCGCTGCAGCGCTGGCGCGAAGCGGCGAGGCTGAAGGCGGTCCGGCCGCCGGTCGGCCGCCTCACCCGCCTGCAGCAGGCCCAGGCGGCGGATTTGGCTACCTGGCTGCCGGACGACCTGCTGCTGAAGCTCGACCGTTGCCTGATGGCGCACGGCCTGGAGGGCCGCACGCCCTTCCTGGACCCGGAGGTGGCGGCCTTCGCCCTCACCCTGCCCGACCGGCTGAAGGTGCGCGGCCGGCACGGCAAGTGGCTGCTGCGCCGCTGGCTGGCGCGCGCGTGCCCGGCAGCGGACGCCTTCAGCCGCAAGCAGGGCTTCACCGTGCCGGTGGGTGTGTGGATCGCGCCCCGCGCCCGGGAGCTGGGCGCACGAGTAGCGGCGGTCGAGGGCGTCAGGGCGGTCTGCGTTCCCGACGCTGTGGACGCGGCGTTCGGCGGGCGCGCGTCCGCAGGCTCGTGCTGGCCGCTGCTGTTCTACGCCCTGTGGTGGACGATCCACATCGGCGGCGCGAGCCGGGCGGAGGCGGCGGAGGCGGTGCTCGGACCCGCGCCCTAACCCTCGCCGAACACCGCCCGGGCCATGGCCTGGCGCACGGGGATCGCCTCTATATTCCCCCCTGAAACGCACCTGAGCGCGTATTCGAGCATGGCTGGAGTGCAGCCGAACGGGGTAGGCCGCTCGCTCACGTCATGGGTGAAGAAGATCACCCAGCCGGTCTCGGCTATGGCCTGCGCCACCACCGCGTCGATCTCGGCCGGGACCCAGCGCCGGTGCTCCAGGGGTACGGCGCGGAGCTGGGCGAGGTCGATCAGGCCCGCATTCACCCCCGGCCGGATGCCCCGGGCAGTGGTGAAGCGGGCGCCCATCTGCGCCTTGGCGCGGGGCGACACCTCGCCATAGGGGTAGGCGTAGCTGACCATGCGCTGGTCCAGCAGCGGAGCCAACGCGGCCGCGTTGCGCTCGGCGTCGGCGGCCAACGCCGCCGAGCCCAGGCTCGGCGCCATCTGGTGGGCGTAGCTGTGGGCGCCGACCTCGTGGCCGGCGGCGGCGAGCGCGCGCAGGTCATGGGCGTCGTAGTAGTCCAGCCCGTCCTCCGCGATCCCGCAGAACCGCCCCGCGGCGTAGTAGGTGGCCTGCGCGCGGTAGTCGGCCAGAATCGGGCCGCCTACCGTCCAGGCCGACTTCGGGAAGTCGTCGAAGGTCAGGCTGGCCACGGGCCGGGTCAGATGGCTGCGCGCCAGCTTGAGCGGCAGGTGGCGGGTGACAAAGCTGTTGGCGCGATGCATCAGGCCCATGGCTTCCTCTTCAGGCCGCCTGCGACTGCGGCGCCGCGGCCACCCGCACGATGTCGCTCTCGGCGAAGGGCCGGCCTGTCGGCCGCGTCCAGCCCTGCCCCGCGGATGAGAAGCCCAGCGCCTCCAGCAGGCGCACGGAGGCGCCGTTGCGCTCGGTGACCTGGAAGCGGACGGCGAACCCGGCGCAGCCGGCCGCCGCCAGCCGCGCGGCCATGTGGGCGAAGACGGCGTGCTCCACCCGCTTCCTCTGCACCCGGCAGCTCATGAAGAAGGCGGCCAGCTCGCCCGCGGCCACGCCCATCGACCAGCCGTCGGTGACGATGTGGT
>CAXUEN010000028.1:3434-3756 GCA_964249945.1 uncultured Caulobacteraceae bacterium
GACAGCTCGTGCACCCGCGTGACGTCGGCGGCGTCCAGCGCGCGGACGTCCAGCACCAGGCGCGAGGCGCGCAGGAAGTCCAGATAGTCGCCGCCCGAAACCTCCGCCGCCCGGCCGCGCGCGGCCTCGGCCTGGTACAGGCTGCGGCGCCGTGCGGCCTCCGGCGTCGCCGGGTGGTCGAACCAGGGATGCTGCGCCAGGGCCGCCACGTGGGTGTGGTCCAGGGTGCGCACCTGCGGATGGGCGGCGCAGACCTCCGCCCGCTCGACCGGCTGGTCGTGGCGGTGAACGTCGTCGCCCCGCTGGGCGCGACCCCTGCCGA
>CAXUEN010000028.1:3766-13936 GCA_964249945.1 uncultured Caulobacteraceae bacterium
GGCCGAGGTCGAGCGCCGCCGCGATGGTGGCCACCGAGGCGCTTTTCGGCCCCCAGCCCACCTGCGGGTGCAGGAAGTAGCCGTCCAGGCCGAAGCGGCGCAGCGCGGTCAGCGCCTCGTCCGTCGCGTTCTTGCTGGCAATGGAATGCAGCACGCCGCGCCCGTCCAGCGCCTTCAGGGCGGCGACGGCCTCGGGCCGGGGCGTCACGCCGTCCGGGCCGTCTTCGGCCAGGGTGCCGGTCCAGAAGGTCTCGTCCAGGTCCCAGACCAGCACCTTGGCGAGGTCGCCGGCCTTGTCTTCGCGTCTGTCGCGGACCACCGGGTCGACGGGGTGGCCCATCACGTCGGCGGCGTCGTGGAAGGCGACGAAGTCCGCCAACGCCACGGTGACGTCGATCCCCTCCGCCCCGCCCACCGGCTCGACCTGGACGAGGAACGGCTGGTCCAGACGGATGGCGGCGCCGATCGGCCCGATCGGCAGGACGTGGCGGCCGTAGCCGGGGCCGAGCCGCACGTGCGCCTGCCAGGTCCCGCCCTCCGCGCCGTCCGCCTCCGGGCCGCCCTGCAGGAAGGTTATGGTGAAGGCGCAGGTGCGGGCGTCGTTGGACCAGCCCTCCAGGACGAAGGCGTCCGCGGGGAGGTCGGGGCCGCCTTGCGGCGCCCTCGCCTTGCTGTGGTTCAGCCGCCAGGCCGCGCTCCGCTTCAGCTGGAAGGGGAGCGGCGCGCCGGCCAAGCCGCGGCTAAGACGCCCGTCGCGGCGTTCGCGACAGGCGGCGTCGGCGTAGGGGCGCAAGCGCGCCGTCCCGGAACCCTCCAGCTTGCCCCACTTGCGGAAGCGGATGCGCATCAGCCCTGACCCCGCATCCTCGATCCCGGCCTCGAAGCGGCGGCAGTTCAGGTCGGGCCTTGGATCGTAGAAGGCGCAGGACGCATAGCAGGCCGGATAGGCGCATTCCGAGCAGTGCTCGCCCCAGACGATCTGGCTGCGCCCGGCGAGGCTGCGGCCGTCCAGCCGCTCCGCCTCGGGGGGCGCCGACACGGCGGAGACGGCGTACTCGCCCGCGACTGTCTCTTTCACCGGCTTCGCTCCCAGGCGCGATCAGCCGATCCTCGCTCGGGCGGGCTTAAGGCCGGGTATAGGCGCGCGCGGGCGGCTTGGACGTGCGCGCGCCACAGCACCGCGAACACGGCGGGACTCCCTCCACGCTTCGTCATCGCGAGGCGCGGGCGCGAGGCCCGCGTCCCAAAGGACGCAGCCTCTTTCGGACGAGGTTCAGAACGGCTCAAGGTGGCCGGTGCGCGAGTAGGCCAAATAGCCGACGCTGGCGCCGGCGCGCAGGCCCAGGCCCGTGCGCATGGGGGCCAGGACGATGTCGTTGGCGCTCTGGTAGTTCACCCCGATGCCGGCCACGAAGTAGATCGAGCCCTCCACGCCCGGGAAGCGCTGGAAGATGGCCTCCGGGTACTGCAGGTTGTAGCACAGGGTGAAGACCCGGCTGATGTTGCCGCCAAAGTCGAATCCGGCCGTGGGACCGCGCCAGTGCACGGGGACCGGCGGCCGGCGCTTCATGTAAAGCAGGCCCTTGCCATAGCGCAGGCCGAGCACGACGGCGCCGGAGCCCTCCTCGCCCGCGATGTAGCCGGTGGGCTGGCCCTGGTCGTGGAACACGTGCTCCACCGCACCCCCCACCGTCTCGCTGGTCACCCCGAAGAAGTTGGAGACGTTGTGGACGATCTCGTCCTGCTGGTAGGTCTCCGCGCGGGGGCCGTTGGCATACTGCGGCCCCACCTGGCCCACCGGCGCCATGGGCTGGGCGGGCCCGGTGGAGGCGCAGCCGGCAAGGGCCCCCGCACCGGTGAGCAGGAGGTGGCGGCGATCGATGGCCATGGCGGGGTCCCGGAGCTGGAGCGTTCAGCGGGACTTCGGCGGCGTTACGGTTAACGGAGGGTGAACGGGAGCGGCCGCGCAGGCCGCCAAAGGATCAAGGCTCACCCGATCCGCTCATCCCGGCGAATGCCGGGGACCCGGATCGCAAGGCTCGGCAGGAGCGGGTTCGAAGCTCTCCGGACGGCAGCCCGCCTTGATCCGGGTCCTCCATTCGCCCGGGTGAGGGGGACGATTGCGGACCTCTGCGGCGGCCTTTGTCGAAGTCAGCATGCGACCGCTACTCCGCCGCCGGATGCGCCGCAGCTATCCTGGCTACCACCTCGTCGAACGCCTTCCTTTCGGCGCGCGTGCACGCCAAGCGCGTGCAGTAGCTGTCCTCCACGCCCCCCATCATCTGGGGCAGGTAGCCCAGCACGCTGCCCACCGTCTGCTGCAGGATCAGTGGCATGCGCCGCGCCGCCAGCCGTCCCGTGGGCGAGGCGTAGAAGGCCAGCATCTGCCTCAGCTGTTCTGTGGTGAAGTCGCGGGTGATGCGCGACACGGCCTCGGCCTGCAGCTGGGGGGTGATGCGGGTGAGCCCGTCGCCGACCGCCGCCACCATCGCCTGGGCGTGGGCGGGGTCACGGGCGGACATGGCGGTGGCGAGCTGGACGCTGAGCCCCGCGGTCAGGCTGCGGGCCTGGACGCGCAGCGCCGGGGCGCCGGTGATGTCGAACACCTGCTGGGCCAGGCCCAGCCTCTCGCCATTGACGCGGGCCTCCTTCGGGGCCCCGGCCACCACCGGCGGCGACAGGCCGGCTGGGTCCGGCGAGGCGGTGGAGAGCGGCGCCTCCTGGCTCCAGGCCGCGGTGGCGCACGCCAGGCAGGCCGCGGCGGCGGCTGACAGCGTGAAGGACCCCAAGGCGCTCAGCTCCCCGGCGCGCCAGGCATCGAGCCCGCGGCCTTGTACACCACCCCATCCTTCATCACGAAGTCGACGTGCTCCAGCGCCTCCACGTGCGCAAGGGGATCATCGCTGACAGCGATGACATCCGCATAACAGCCGGCCTGGACGCAGCCGGCCTTGCCGGCCAGCCCCATCAGGTCGGCCCCGGCGACGGTAGCCGCGCGGATCGCCTGCATCGGCGTCATGCCGTAGGCCACCATGTAGTGGAACTGCTTGGCGTTGTCGCCGTGAGGATAGACGCCGGCGTCGGTGGCGAAGGCCATCTTCTCGCCCGCCTGCACCGCCTTTCGAAAGTTGTCGCGCTGCACCTGGCCGACCAGGTGTTCCTTGGCCAGGCTGGCGGGCTCGATCCCCACCTTGGGCCCTTCGCTCATGATGTAGTCGTCGTTGTAGATGTCGAAGTCGAGATAGGTCCCCCGTTGCTTGGCCAGCGCCAGGCCTTCGGCGTCGATGAAGGAGCAGTGCTCAATGGAATCGGCGCCGGCGCGGATGGCGGCCTTGATGCCTTCGCTCCCGTGGGCGTGGACGGCGACCTTGCGGCCCCACATGTGCGCCTCCTCCACGATGGCGTTCATCTCTTCCTGGCTGAGCTGCTGGCCGCCCACGCTGTCGCCGTGGCTGAGCACGCCGCCTGTGGCCATGAACTTGATCAGGTCCGCGCCGTACTTGAAGGTCTCCCGCACCTTGGCGCGCAGCGGCCAGGGCCCGTTGGCCACGCCTTCGGCGCTGTAGTGGAATTCGGGCGGTAGCAGGTTCTCGTCGGCGTGGCCGCCGGTGGCGCCCAGCGGCGGACCCGACACCTGCAGCCGCGGTCCGATCACCTTGCCGAGGTCGATGGCGTTGCGCAGCGCCACGTCGGTGTAGTGGCTGGCGCCGACGTTCCTGGCCGTGGTGAAGCCCGCCATCAGCGTCTTGCGCGCATTGGCGACCCCATTGATGGCTTCTTCGGGGATGGAGATGGTCAGGGCCTTGGGGCCTGCGTCCTCTGCGTTGCCGGTCAGGTGCACGTGCACGTCGATCAGCCCCGGCAGCACCGTCTCGCGCGACAGGTCGATGACCCGGGCGCCGGGCGGTGGGGCTGCGTCGATCGCCTGCACCGCTGTGATCCTGCCGCTCTGCACCACCAGGCTGCGCCCCGCCAGCACCTGGCCCGAGACCGGATCGACCAGCCGGCCGGCCCGGATTACGCTCACCGCGTCCGCCGCAGCGCTTGGCGCCGCGCCCGCAACCCCCCACGCCGCGACCCCGGCCGCAGCCCAGAGCTTCAACCCACCCATAGTGTTCCCCCACTCAGCGACGGACAGAACCGTGTTTGGCCGCCCAGCTCAAGGCGGCGCATGAGCCCACGCCGAGGAGGCGGTTTGGTGCTTCCTTTCAGGGCGGCCTTTGTCTATACGCACGCCCTTCGCCGCCGTAGCTCAGTGGTAGAGCGCATCCTTGGTAAGGCTGAGGTCCAGGGTTCGAATCCCTGCGGTGGCACCATACGGACCCTGGTAGCGCAAGGGTTTGACGCATAGACCTCATCCCACCCCCCCCCAACGTCCTCGGCGGGTCTGGATCGGGAACCTTCCCAAACGAATGTGGGGGATATGCGGGGAGCAATTCACCATCCGTTCCCCTCGCAGGCGGATCAGCTCTCGGGCAGATCGGTTAATCGGCAAGCTCGTCGCAGCGGTCCTTAGCCCCGATCCTCTCCAAGCCGGAGGGGCGACGCCCTGGCCCATGCCGGAAAGACCCAGCGCCGGGTCGTCTCCGCCTTCGTGGGGACTGCCTTCGCCCAGGATGACGAAGCCGCGGCCAAATGGCGACAGGTCGCCGACCAGCTCCGCCCCCAAGCGCCCAAGCTCTCTACCTTCATGCACGAAGCCGAAGCCGACGTGCTGGCCTACGTGTCATTCCCCAAGGACCACCGAACCAAAATCCGCTCCGACAATCCCATCAAGCAGCTGAACGGCGAGATCAGACGGCGCACTGAGGTCGTCGGCATGTTGGCTTCGCCGGCTTTCGGCTCCCCAACGAAGCATCCGTCTTCAGGTTGGTCGGCGCGATCTTGATCGAAGAGAACAACGAGTGGGCCGTCCAGCGCTCCCGTTGCATGACCGTGAAAAGCGTCGCCCCTCTCGGCGATGACGCCCTCGTCAGCCTGCCCGCCGTGGCCGTCTGACCAGCCCGGCCCTGCCGGAAAGCGGGGCGACTACGACGCCGAACTCCACCACGTCCGGGAACACGATCAATACGGCTTGCGGCGAAGGCTCATCCATGACCGGATGAACCCTCCAAATCACAGGTTCATAACAGCCTCTAGACGCGCGAGCGAGTCACCTGCGGAGCCGCTGCGACGATCCGGCGATGGCGGCTGGAGCGACCCAGAGCCGGCGTAATCCCGACCGAACTGGCGGTGTCACGACACACGACCCGACCCATGGACAAGGCGTGAGCCCGGCCCATCCCGGCGCTCGCCTTTGGTGGAACCGCCTGCTGGAGGCGCTGAGCCTTGAACAGTCAGTTGACCATGAGTGGTCACATGGCGGCAGAGCGCCAGACCCGGCTGGCCGCCGCCCAGCCAAGTCGAGCCGGGGAATTGGAGCCATCCTGGGACGGGTCGCCGTCGTAGACACCCCGGCCCGGAGTGGTCATCATCGACATCGCGAATGGCGTTCAGCCGGTGCATGATCCGCATGGGCAGCGGGTGCGGTTCGGAACGCGTCCGCTCCGCCTGAGCTCGTCGGCGACACCCGGGGCGACGCACGGCTTAAGAGGCGCTCTTCTAACGTTTGTTATTGCGTCAGGGGGGCGCGGCAATCCGTATGGACGAAGGTGACCGTCAACGCGGGGTCCGATGCAGACCGGTAAGCCGTTGTCTCAGTCCCACCTCCGTTGGAGATGACGCCGTGGCCAGTGCAGCGACCGGAAGCGTCAACATGCGTCATGCCGGCGAACTCGGCGGACGCAAAAGGCGAACAGGGTATTGAGCAATAAACAGGCATTCGCGGCAAGATACGGATGATGGTGTAACCGAGGACCGCCGTGGCGCGTATTCATCGCTCAGCCGAGGAACCAACCCACGGCCCTCTAGCGTTTTCGCTTGTCGGGTTGAAAGACTCTGCTTGAATGTCCGTCACCATGCAGAGCAGGATTTCCGGCCGGATCGGCGCCCGGCCCCCAGCGCGTCCGCCGCCCCTGGCTTGGCCCGATGCACCCGCTACAGATCAAGAGGTTGATGCGATTGCATTCCGAAGCGCTCCATAAACAAGACCGCGTGCATGCGTCCCTGCGCGACCTCGCCGCAGACGAGCGCGATGTCGTGCGCCTCGTAGGTGAGACCAGACGCGGGGATCAGCCCGGGCCTGCGGCGACGCCGCACGTGCGCCGCTCGAACGGGACCGACGCCGTCCACGCCGCACCCATCCTCGAACACGACGATCCCGACTCGCCGTCCCTGTTCACCGCCAAGGCCATGCTCAGCTTGGCCCGCCAGTGCAAAGGCCTAGTGGCCGGCGAGGTGCCCGCCATCTGCGTGCTCGATCCCGACGGCGACCTGGAGCGGCATCTGCACGCCTGCGGGGAGCTGCGCGACGATGCGAACTGGGGATGCTTTCACACCCGCCTGGCGATCCGGGAGGGGCCGGGCGGTGAGTTCGGCATCATAGGCCGGGCGGTAGGCGCAGCCTTTTCCGTACTGCTCGCCGAGCAGCTGTTCGCTTCGGGCTGTCGGTTCCTGATCAGCCTCAGCTCGGCGGGCCAGGTAGTCGATCTCGGCCAGCCGCCGTATTTCGTGGTGATCGACCGGGCGCTCCGCGACGAGGGCACGAGCTACCACTACCTCCCCCCCGGGCGCTTCGCCGATGCCGACGGTCAGCTGCTGGAGCGGATGCTGCCCGCCCTGACCGCGACCGGCGTTCCGCTGCACGTGGGTCCGAGCTGGACGACCGATGCGCCGTTCCGCGAGACCGAAGCCAAGATCGCCAGGCGTCGCGTCGAGGGGCTGCTGACAGTGGAGATGGAGGCGGCGGGCCTCTACGCCTACGCGACCGCCCAGCGCAAGCCGGTGCTTTGCCTGGCCCAGGTGACCAACCGGCTGACCTGCTCGCCCGGCGACTTCAGCAAGGGCGTGGGCGAGGGGGCGGAGGCGGCCCTGCAGCTCATCACCGCCGTCATGGCCGCCTGGGCGGCGGCTCCCCTGCACGAGACGGCCGGCCCCCTTCTCCCCGCGGTCGAGGCGGCCGAATGATGACAGCCTGGCTGGCCCCGCCCGCAGAGGCCCCGGCGCGTCCGTCGCGCCTCCTGTCCGACGTTACGCTCTCAAGGAGCCTTTGAATGTCCGAGACCACCCTGACGCTCAAGGACCCCCGGCGCTATTTCGAGGCCGTCGCCCCCGGCGGCGCTATGGCCCAAGCCCCGCCAGTCTGCCTCTATCTGGAGGTCACCAACCGCTGCAATCTGCTCTGCGAGACCTGCCCGCGCACCTTCGAGGAGCTGGAGCCGCCCGCCGACATGAGCTGGGAGCTGTTCACCTCCATCGTGGACCAGTCCCCCAACATCGCCCGCGCCGTCCTGCACGGGGTGGGCGAGCCGATGCTGGTCAAGGCCCTGCCGAAGATGATCCGCTATCTGAAGGACCGCGGGGTCTATGTGCTGTTCAACACCAACGGCACGCTGCTGCGCCCCTCCAAGTTCCAGGAGCTGATCGACACCGGGCTGGACGAGCTGCGCGTCTCGCTGGATGCAGCGGACGCCAAGACCTACAAGATGGTGCGGGGCAAAGACTTCTTCGGCCGCATCGTGCGCGACGTGCGCAAGCTGACCGAATACCAGATGGAACACGACGCGATGACGCCGCGCGTCTCGCTGTGGCTCACCGGCATGAAGGAGACGGTGCAGGAGCTGCCCGAATTCATCCGCTTGGCCGACTCCATGGGGGTGCGCGAGGTGCACCTGCAGCGGCTGGTGTTCGATGACGACGGCTTCGGCATGGCCCGGGCCGACAACTCCCTGTTCGAGCAGAACCAGGCGGAGGAGCAGGCCGCCATCGAGTCAGCCCAGGCCATGGGCCGCAAACTCGGCGTGACGCTCGATGCATCGGGCGCCACGGATGCTGAGGACAGCCTGAAGCGCAAGACCGACGGAGAGCCCTGGGCCATGTGCCGCAGGCCATGGTCGCTGATGTACTTCACCGCCAACGGTCGCGCGCTGCCCTGCTGCATCGCGCCCTTCTCCGCCCGGGGCTACGAGAACTACACCCTGGGCGACGCCACCAAGCAGACCCTGCGTGAGATCTGGAACGGTCCGGCCTACCAGAGCTTCCGCGAGACGCTCACCAGCGAGGCGCCGCCCAAGCCTTGCCAGGGCTGCGGAATGCGATGGAGCCTGTGAGCCGCCAGCTCGCCTTGCTGGGCGCCTGCCTGGCTGTCGTAGCGGCGGCGGGCGTGGCGCACGCCCAGGTCGGGGACGGCCCACCCGACCCCAGCCTCACCCTCAAGCAGCGGCAGGACATGCGCTTCCCCCAGCCGGTGCGGGTGGGCAGCCTTCGCGGCGAGCACGTGATCCAGGCCGGCCACAACATGAAGCAGGTCGGCACGGTGGTGGGCGTCTACCGCTCCGGCGAGGACGACCTCGCCATGGTGATACGCTATGGCGGCGTCTTCGGGTTCGGCGCGCGCACCATCGCCCCGGACCTCGACAACACCGACCTGGTCGGCCCCTACGTGAAGATCGTGGACCTCGATCCCAAGGAGATCGCCAAGCTGCCGACCTTCACCGCCAGGGGCGGCGCGTTTCTCAGACCTGACGAGATGATCCGGCTGGGAGTGGATCGGAAGTATTGAAGCCTGCTCTCCTCCCCTGCGAAGCGGGTCAGGTGGCTCGGGTACGCGCCGTGACGGAGGGAGCGTCGTCGCCGCTGCGGTGTCAAGACAGCCTTCCACCGTCGCTCGCCCCCTCCCCCGCTTGCGCAGGGGAGGGGAGATAAGCGCTTACCCTGAAGCAGACGCTCACCGCTGCACCGCCGGCCGGGGGACGTTCGACACGTAAATCCGCCATTCGTCCTCCTTCTCCTCCGCCAGCCGGTAGTAGGGGCTGTGTTCGAAGGGGTCGGTATCCCAGCCCTCGTCGTCCGCGGTCAGAACGACCACCCGGCAGCCGTAGTCATGCGCCATCTGGCGGATGTCGTCCGCCGTGCCCTGGCCCTTGAAGATGCGGATGAATTGCGCGTCGATGTCGGTGATGCGCGCCTGCGGCAGGTCGACATAGGCGCGCGCTGTCTCCCATCCCGAATAGCAGGAAGCCCGGTTCGACATCATCGCCCAGGCCGGGTTCACCGGCCAGTCGGTGATCTCGTCGAAGGATAGCGGGTTGTCGGCCACGCGGTCCATGGGGCCGGCGTAGCGCCGAACCTGCGCCCAGAGCGCCGGGGCCTTGGCGAAGGCGGGCGCCTGGTCGGTGGTTTTGCCCGTCAGGTCGCCGATCAGCACCGGGTCGGGCAGGCTGGCCGCGAACAGCACCAGCGCCCAGGCGGCGGCCGCATAGGCGCGCACCGCGATCCAGCGCGCCAGCCCCGCCGCGGCGAAGGGAGTCAGGACCAGCACCGCCGGCAGGATCGCCCGCCAGCCCAGGTCGTTGTTGCCGATGGTGCTGGCCAGGAGCCAGGCCGTCCCCAGGCTCGCCGCCGTCAGGACCACAAGGCTCAGGCTGCGGGCGCGCAGGTCCGGTCGGCGGAACGCCCGCCGCGCGTAGAGCGACAATGCTATCAGCCCGGCCGGATAGATGGCCGGCAGGTCGATGGGCAGCAGCACCAGCCAGTAGGCGGGATAGTCCAGCACCCGGCGCAGGCCCTCAGGCGCCAGCATCCCGATCACCTCGTAGGGATGGTAGTTGATCGGCGCCCCCCCGTGCCGGCCGCCGAGGGTGGAGACCTCCGCGTGCAGCAACGGCCACGCCAGGACCAGGGCGACCGCGGCGGCGGCGGCGGCCTCGACGGCGAACCCCAGCCGACGCCGGCCGGGGCTGCAGATCAGCAGCACGATCCCCACCAGCGCCACCAACGACAGGTCCAGCCCGAACAGCATCAGCGCCAGCAGCGCCCCGATCCCGGCCGAGGGCAAGGTGGAGAGGATCGTCACCGGATGGATCGTGCTCTCGTACAGCACGCCCAGCACGATGTAGATCACCACCACGGCCGCCACGATCAGCCACGGCTCGGAGGACAGCGAGCGCTGGAACTCCGCCGCGTCGCCGCCGTAGCTGCCGGTGATCTGGTCGGGCATGCCGATCGCGGCCGAGGCTGCCTTGATCGCCTCCACCGCGTTGCCCAGCGCCTCGCCCGGCGCCACATTGAAGC
>CAXUEN010000029.1:0-430 GCA_964249945.1 uncultured Caulobacteraceae bacterium
AGGCTCTAAGGTCCGGCGCGTGAGCCCGCAAGCTGTCAGGCGGTCGCTTCGCGTGCGGCGTCGGAACGGCGCTTGAGCGCGGCGACCAGCGGCGAGAAGCTCAGCCCCTGCACTACCACGGCGAACACGACCACTGCATAGGTGGCCGACAAGATCACCGCCCGGGCCGGTCCGGCCGGCGCCTGCAGCGCCAGGGCGAGCGAGAGGGCGCCCCGCAGCCCGCCCCAGGCCAGGATCCGGCTCGCGCCGCGCTCGGCGTGGCGGAAGCGGTACCAGGCGCCCCAGGGCAGCACCACCGCCAGCCGCGCCAGCAGCACCAGGGGGATGACCAGGGCGCAGAGGCCGAAATCGCGCAGGTTCAGCGGCAGCACTGCGGTCTGCAGGCCCAGCAGCAGGAAGAGCAGAGCGTTCAGCAGCTCGTCCACCAGGG
>CAXUEN010000029.1:440-11560 GCA_964249945.1 uncultured Caulobacteraceae bacterium
CGCTCATGGCCGTCTTCACGCCGTGATCGCCCACCATCAGCCCCGCCGCCACCGCCGCGATCGCCCCGCTGACGTGCAGCGCCTCGCCGCCGGCATAGACGCCCGCGGCCAGCGCCAGCGTCAGCGTGACCTCCACCGCATAGTCGTCGATCGCCCGCATCGCACGCACCACCAGCGAGCCGGCGGCGAGTCCGAGCGCCAGTCCGCCCAGCCCCTGCACCAGCACCTGCAGCACCGCGAGGGCGGGCTGGACCTTGGGGCCGCCGGCGGCGAAGGCCAGGGCGGTGAGGAAGACGATGATGCCTACGCCGTCGTTGAACAGGGCCTCGCCCTGCAGGGTGGCCTGGAGGGGCTTGGACAGGGCGCCCTCGCGCACGGTGGTCAGCACCGCGACCGGGTCGGTGGGGCTGATCAGCGCCCCGAACACCATGGCCCAGGGCAGGTTCAGCGGCAGCGCCAGGGCGCGTGCGCCCAGCCAGACGCCGAGGCCCACGATCAGGGTGGAGGCGAGCACGCCGAGCGTCGCCAGACTAATCACCGCGCCCTGGCGGCGGCGGAGTTCGCCGAGGTCGACCTGCATGGCGCCGGCGAACAGCAGGAAGGCCAGCATGTAGCCGACCACCGTCTTGGGGAAGTCCACCTGGCCGATCAGCTGGGAGAGCGCATCGGCGGCCGGCGAGACGTAGGGAAGCCTACGCCCGGTGACCAGCAGAAGCGAGCCCAGCACGCCCACCGCCAGCATCGCCACGCTCGGCGCAAGCCGCAGCGTCCTGGCGTTCGCCCAGCCGACCGCCGCCACCAGGCTGATGAAGATCGAGGCCAGCTCGAAGGCGTTCATGAGCGCTCGTCCCCCGCCACGTCTACCAGCGGACGGGGGTCGAGAAGGTTCTGGTCAGCTCCGCCAGATGTCAGGCGCGCCGGGTCGTCGCCCGATTCTGGGTCAGGCCCGGCGCGGGGGCGTCCCCCGTGGCGGAGAGCAGGTAGGCGCCGGCCACCAGCACGGCGCCGCCGACGATGTTGCCGATCGTCACCCACAGCAGATTATAGGCCGCGCCGCCCAGCGTGCCCGCCTGGACCGGCGCCAGGAAGCCGAGGCTGAAGATGGTCATGTTGGCCACCGAGTGCTCGAACCCGCAGGCCACGAATGCCAGCAGGCACCAGGCCATGCCGATGATCTTGGCGCCGTCGCCGGACAGCCGCGCCGGCAGCCAGATGGCCAGGCACACCAGCCAGTTGCAGAGCGTCGCCCGGCAGAGCAGGGCCAGCACGCTCGACTCCTCCTTCTTAGCAATGAAGCCGTGCAGGTAGTCGGCGGGCGCGGCGAAGACCGCCCCTCCGCCGCCCTTGGCGAACAGGGTGGCCAGCAGGATCGAGCCGACTAGGTTGCCGATCCACACCAGCACCAGCACCATGAGCGCATCCAGGGGCTTCACCGTGCCCTTGGCCATCCCGAAGGTCATGTACATGACATGGCCGGTGAACAGTTCCGCCCCCGCCATCACCACCAGGATCAGCCCGATCCCGAACACCGCCCCGAGCGCCAGCGGGCGGACACCCGGCGGCAGGCCGGCGGCGACGGTCAGGGCCAGCACATAGGCGACGCCGATATAGGCCCCGGCCAGCAGCGTCCCGGTCAGGAAGCCGAGCGGGGCGCGCTTGAACCCCGCAACCTTCTGACCCGCCAGGGCGGCGAAGTGGTCGCACGTTTCGGCATAGATCATGATCGGCCCCAGCCAGCAGACGATTCAAACGGGAGCCGGGACGAAATCGTTGCTCCCAAGGGCGTCAGCCGCCCGACGCGTGCCGGAAGCTCTCCACCAAGCTGCCGCAGACCAGCTGCCAGCCGTTCACCAGCACGAAGAAGATCAGCTTGAAGGGCAGGCTGACCGTCGCCGGCGGCAGCATCATCATGCCCATGCTCATCAGCACACTCGCCACCACCAGGTCGATCACCAGGAACGGCACGAAGAGCAGGAAGCCGATCTGGAAGGCGCGCTTCAGCTCGCTGATCATGTAGGCCGGCGTCACCACCGTAATTGGCGTGGCCTGCGCGTTCGCGGGCCTGGGGATGCGCGAGAGGCGGATGAAGAGGCCGAGGTCGTCGCGGTCCACCTGGCTAAGCATGAAGCTCTTCACCGGCGCCGCGCTGGCCTGGAAGGCGGCGGGCAGCTCCATGGTGTGGTTGAGCAGGGGGCGCACGCCGGCGTTGTAGGACTGGGTGAAGGTCGGTCCCATGACGATGGCGCTGAGGAACAAGGCGAGGCTCACGATCACCGAGTTGGGGGGCGACTGCTGCAGGCCCATGGCCTGGCGGAGCAGGGAGAGCACCACCACGATGCGCACGAACGAGGTGGTCATCATGACGATGGACGGCGCCAGCGACAGCACCGTCAGCAGGGCGACCAGCTGCACCACCCGGTCGGTCAGGCCGCCGCCTGTGCCGAGGTCCAGGTTGATGGCCTGAGCCATGGCCAAACTCGGGTGCAGGACCGTGGCGAGCGTTGCGGCGGCTGCGATCAGGGCGGCGCGACGAAGCTCGGTGGTCTCGGGCGCGCCGAGGGCGCGCAGGGCGTCGCACAGCCGCCTCATGACGGCGGCCCCTGGACGAGGGGACTGAGCACCTGGCCTTCGCCCAGCAGCAGCAGGCGTTCCTCGCGGTCGATGCGGACCAGCACCAGCCGGCGGCTCGGATCGAGCGTCAGGCTTTCCACCACCGACATGCGCTTTGGCGCCGTCGCGTTGATCCTCATCAGACCCAGCGGACCCCAGCGCCTCGCCGCGTAAACGCCGACGCCGAACAGGCCGAGCGTAGCGGCCAGGGCGAACACCGCCTGGAGGAAGAGCAGCATCGCCATCTCCCAAACGGCCGAACGCGCCGCGCCCGCGATCCTGGCGGCGGGGCGTTAATGCGTGATTAACCCTAACGGGCAACGCGCCGTTAACCCTGCGCCCGGCAGATTGCGCCTGTCCTCGGCAACAACAGCCGGGCGCGGAGGGGCGATGGGCCTGGACGACATCCCGCTGTTCTCGATGCTGAAGGACAAGCTCGGCTACGTGAACCAGCGCCAGCGCCTGCTGGCCGAGAACGTCGCCAACGCCGACACCCCCGGCTATTCGCCCCGGGACCTGAAGCCCTACAGCTTCGAGGCGGCGCTGCGCCCACGGATCGGGCTGGCCGGGCTGGAGCGGACCAATCCGATGCACATCGCCGGCAAGCCGCTCTCCACCGGCGGCGGCTCCGACCCGTTCAAGGCGGAGGCCGCGCCGGACTCCGAGACCCGGCTGGACGGCAACCAGGTCGTGCTGGAGGAGCAGATGTCCAAGATGACCGAGGCGCGCATCGACTACGAGTCCGCGCTCGACTTCTACCAGCAGTCCCTGAACCTGATCACCACCGCCGCCCGCGCGCCCGGCAAGAGCTGACCACGCCGGCAGGGAAGATCTGAGCCATGGCCGACGTGACCTTCGCCTCCGGCGCCACCATCGCGGTGGCCACCTCCGCGCTCAAGGCGCAGCAGGCGCGCATGCGGGTGATCGCGGAGAACATCGCCAACGCCGACAGCGGCGCCACCACCCCCGGCGGCGACCCCTACCAGCGCCAGATGCCGGTGTTCGAGCCGCAGATGCAGGACGAGGGCGGCCGCGGCGTGCACCTGGCCCGCGTCCAGCCGGACAGCACCGCCTTCCACACCGAGTACAACCCCAGCGCCCCGGGCGCCGACGCCAAGGGCTTCGTCAAGATGCCCAACGTCGACCCCCTCACCGAGGCGATGGACATGAAGGAGGCGCAGCGCGCCTACGACGCCAACCTGAACATGATCGAGTCCGCCCGCGCCATGCAGATGCGCACGCTGGACCTGATCAAGAAGTAAGGGCCTGATCCATGCTCTCCCCCATGATGGCGGCGCGCGCCTACGCCGCGGTCCAGAACGGCGCCAAGCCCTCCACCGGCGGGGCGCCGGCGATGGAAGACGGCCCGGATTTCGGGGCCATGGTCAGCCACGCCATGAACGACGTGGTCTCCTCCTCCAAGATGGCCGAGCACCAGATGGCCGCCCACACCCAGGGCAAGGCGGAGCTGGTGGACGTGGTTACCTCCATCTCCTCGGCCCAGGCGAGCCTGGAAACGATGATGGCGGTGCGCGACCAGGTGATCTCCGCCTACCAGTCGATCCTGAACATGCCGATCTGAGACCCTGACGCCTTCGTGCGTCGTGACGTTCGCCGGCTCAGGTAAGGCCAGCGAAGCAGCGCCTCCAGCAGGCGCAGGGCGGCCTTCATCTTCGGATGGCTGTTCATGGTGGGAGCTTCGCCGCCGCAGGGAACGTCCGGCGGCGAGCCATCTGCTGACCTGCCCTTGGCTGCTTCGCTTGCGCCCGCAGCGTGCAGCGCGTAGCGGCTGCTGACCACTATTGGCAGCGTAGGCCGGCATGTCAGGCGATCCCTTCAGCAACGCACAAAACTGGGAGGGCGCCGGACGTTTCGACCTCGCTATCGCCGAGTACCAACGCCTGATCGATGCGAAGGTGGGAGGGGCTGAGCCGTTCTTACGGAAGGCAATTCTGCACAAGGAGCAAGGCGGCCTGTCGGCCGCTCTGAGCGATTTGGAACAGGCCGAACGGCTGGAGCCGGACAACCCCCATGTGGCGTTGGCACTCGCCCAATCATACACCTCGATCGGGCGGGACATCTCGGCAGTCAAGAAATTACAACGTGCAGTACAGGTTTGGCCTGAGCTGGCAGAGCTACGTGTGAACCTCGCGTCAATGTCTTCGCGGCTCCGCTGGTACGACGTAGCATTCAAGGCAATTTGCGACCTGCCTGAAGGGTTGCCGGACTGGTGGGCGCAAGCGCGGCAAACAGGTTTGAGCCAGTATCGGCAGAAGCGACGTGAAGCCCTGGATCTTCTGACAAGACGTAGAACGGAGGGCCTTAATGACGAACTTTGCTGGCGGCTCGCCGTTAAGCTTGCTGATGTGGGCCGCTTGACGCTCGCGCGCCAGCTTTGCGAGCTTCTCATCCTTCGTCGTCCGGACGATTTCGGCAGCTACGACCTGCTAGCCAAGATTATCGCCCGGGTTGATGGGCCGGGTAGGGCCCTCAGCTTTCTGAGGGAACTCGGGCCGGAGCTCAAGGCGGCCAGCGGTTATCCGATACGGGCGGGGCGCTGTCTCCTGGAGCAAGGATGCTTTAACGATGTTCTACAGGAACTTGCTCCGAGGAAAGAGGTGGCCGACGGTTTCGACGCACGTTTCATGACAGCCGTCGCCCTGTTCGCTCTTCAGGAGCGAGCCGGGCTTGAACGTCATTGCCGGGCCTGGATGGAAGCGGCTCCGCAGGAGGTTCTGCCGTGCGGAATTATTTCTTGCTCCCAGCCGGTGCATATCGAGACAGAGTGGTTCACTCCGCCCACGCTGCAGGGGATGCAGCTTATTCAGTTCTGGGACTCCCCTGAGGTCCCTTCGGACGTCAACCAAGTCCTTGCGTCTTGGTCAGACCACCACCCAGGCTTGATACGTAGAATATTCAATGAAGAGGAGGCCAGAAGTTTCCTCCAAGACGAGTTCGGACCTGAGGCCCGCGCGGCCTTCGACCTCTGTCATCACGCGGCGATGAAGGCGGATTACTTTCGTATAGCGTATGTGATGCGGAACGGCGGGGTCTATGTGGACGCCGACGAGTGCTGCCTTCGGCCCATGGCGTCGATCTTGGCCGACGCCGCGGGTACGGACATTGCAGCAGTCAGGTCGGGCGACCTGCTCGGGTACCTCCACAACTTCTTCCTTGCGGCCCGACCGAACAGCCGTCCCATGGCGCTGGCGCTTGATGACGCGACGGCCGCCATCCACGATGCTGCACGGGAGGGCTCAAGGCCCTCGATCTGGGAGGTTACCGGACCAGGTCTGATCACGCGAGCGGTCGGTCGTTATCTCGTCGAGAGGCGTGACGAAGGTATCACATCGGGAGACTATCTAATGCCTCTAAAGCAGTACCGGAGCTACGTTCGCAACGCCTCGGAGCTGAACTACAAGCAAAACGCCTTGGCGAATTGGCAACTTCAGTGAACATAAGTTTTCTGTGACCTTTTCGACGTGCCTGCTTGCGATCAGCGTCAGCACACTTCGGTTCACGGCATATAGAGCATGGTGCGGAGTTCTTCCCATACGGCGGTCGAAAACTGAAGGACGTAAGCTCCATTTATGTCATATGGCGGGCCTCGTAGATCAAGGCACCTGAAGGCGCCGTACTCTATGTCGACGTTCGTCGGCACATCGAGTTTTCTGAACGAATTCGTCAGCAGACAGAACTGGAAGCGAGGAAAGAGAAACTCTCGCATCCGGATGATTTCAGCGTTCGGTAGATGCTGAAGCACGTCCTTCATGATCAGGAGGTGTGCGGACGGAATGGCGTCGAACTCTGCCGGCATGTTGGCAAATCGAGTATCTTCCGAGCCAAACAATTTCTGGTTTCGCTTCACCAGCGTATCGACGATATCTAAGCCAAGGTATTTCGCGCCATTGAAGTTGATAAAGCGCGAGAATTGCCAGTCGCCACAGCCTATATCTACTATCGATCCGATATGGTTCAGGCGCAAGAAGCTTTCCAAGAAGCTGCGATAGGCAAGGTTATAGAATGGATCGGAGCCTGGGCCCGAATTCCCTACCCAGTCCGAGTCTGGCGACTCGTATTTGTCGGTGAATATCCGACTGAGATGTTCCATAGAAATGGACATAACTAATTTCCATAGGCAGCATGCAGAGAGTATAAGTCGGCAAGGAAGCCGTAGGGGAGCCTAAACGTCAACGACCAGGGGCGGCTTCACTCCCGATGGTCACGCCGGCTCCGCCTCCTGGGTCAGCACCCGCGGCAGCTTGAAGGTGACCGTCTCCCGCGCGGTCTCCTCGATGCCGATGGTGAGGTCGAAGCGGGCGGCGAGCCAGTCCTGGACGCCTTCCACCAGCACCTCGGGGGCCGAGGCGCCGGCGGTGAGGCCGAGCACGTCCACGCCCGCGAACCAGGCCGGGTCGATGCAGCTGGCGTCGTCGATCAGCTTCGCGTCGCGGGCGCCGGCCTTCACAGCAACCTCCACCAGGCGCTGGGAGTTGGAGGCGGTGGTCGATCCCCCCGCCAGCACCCGGTCGCAGGCCGCCGACATGGCCTTGATCGCCTCCTGCCGGTTGGTCGTGGCGTAGCAGATGTCGCGCCCGTGCGGGCCGACGATACAGGGGAAGCGGGCCTTCAGCGCCGTCATGATCTCGGCGGTGTCGTCCATCGACAGCGTGGTCTGGGTGACGAAGGCGAGGTTCTCCGGGTCGCGGGGCTGGACGGCCAGGGCGTCGCCCACCGTCTCCACCAGCCGGATGGCGCCGGGGGGAAGCTGGCCCAGCGTGCCGTCCACCTCCGGATGGCCGGCGTGGCCGATCAGAATGATCTCGCGGCCGGCGGCGAAGTGGCGCTCGGCGTCCAGGTGCACCTTGGAGACCAGCGGGCAGGTGGCGTCGAGATAGAACATCTGGCGGCGCTCGGTCTCGGCCGGCACGGCCTTGGGCACGCCGTGGGCGGAGAATACGACGGGGCGGTCGTCGGGGCACTCGCTGAGGTCTTCCACAAACACCGCGCCCAGCTTCTTCAGCCGGTCCACCACATGGTTGTTGTGCACGATCTCGTGGCGGACGTAGACGGGGGCGCCGTACTTGGCGATGGCGCGCTCCACGATCTGGATCGCCCGGTCCACGCCGGCGCAGAAGCCGCGCGGGTTGGCCAGGATGACCGTCAGGCTGCGGCGCTCCAGCCCGGGATGCGCCGGGCTGGAACTGGCGAGGCTCGGACCTTGGGGCGCAAACGCGTTCATAGGCTGCAAATTAGGCTCGGACGCGCCCCTGCGCCAGCGTCGCTGCGGCTTTTCTGGCGCGCCGGCCGGCCGCGCCGTCGCGGCGGCTTCGTTGCGGGGAAGGGGACAAGCGGCTAGAAAGACGACAAAGGCGCCCTCCGGCGCTCCCACTCGCTCCGGTGCCCCCATGCGTCGCGCTCTCACCCTCGGCCTCAGCGCCCTGCTCCTGGCGGGTCTGCCGCTGGCCCGGTCCTACGCCCAGTCCCAGCAGAGCCAGGACGACCAGCGCCGCCAGGCGGAGGCCGACCAGGACGCCAAGAAGAAGGCCAAGGACAAGGAGTGGAAGATCGAGCAGCAGCCGCTGCCCGACCAGAAGAACGCCGGCCCCTGCCCCTTCACCAAGGTGCTCTACGACGCCAGCCGCTACGTGGAGCTGAAGGGCGGCCAGGAGACGCCTGAGGCGGTCGGTTACACCGGCGAGATCCAGGGCCTGCAGGCCACCTGCCAGTACAAGGGCGTCGAGCCGATCGTGGAGCACCTGGCGGTGGGCTTCGCCTTCGGCAAGGGACCGATGGCCAGGACCATGCACAAGGACTACCGCTACTGGGTGGCGGTGACGGTGCGAAACCTCGCCGTGCTGGACAAGCAGTACTTCACCGTCGCCGCCGACTTCCCCCGGGGGACCGACCGGGTCGACTATGTCGACCACCTGGCCGACATCACCATTCCGCGCGCCAAGGCCAGCGTCAACGGGTCGAACTTCGAAATCCTGGTGGGCTTCGACGTGACGCCGGAGATGGCGGACTTCAACCGTCTGGGCAAGCGCTTCCGGGTCAACGCCGGGGGCGATGTGGAGGTGACCAAGACCGCGTCGGCGGCGGGGACCCCCAACCCTAGATGAGCGATCTGAAAGGGCGGCTGGCCCAGGCGGTCGCGGCCGCCTTCGCCGCCGAAGGCTTGGCCCTGGAGCGGGCGGCCGTATCCGTGTCCGACCGGCCGGACCTCGCCGACTTCCAGAGCAACAGCGCGCTCGCCATCGCCAAGGCCGCCAGGGCGAACCCCCGCGAGATCGCCGGCCGCGTCGCCGCGCGGCTTGAAGGCGACCCCGACCTGGCGGCGGTCGAGGGGGCGGGGCCGGGTTTGGTGAACCTGCGCGTGACCGACGCCCTGCTGTCGGAGCGCGCCATGGCGGTGGAGGCGTCCGCCCTGGCCGGCGCCGCGGCGGTCCCGCAGCCCCGCCGGGTGATGGTCGATTACGGCGGCCCCAACGTCGCCAAGCCCATGCATGTGGGTCACCTGCGCGCCTCCATCATCGGGGAGTCGATCAAGCGCATCTTCCGCTTCAGCGGCGACGAGGTGCTGGGCGACGCCCACTTCGGCGACTGGGGCTTCCAGATGGGGCTGCTGATCACGGCCCTGGCCGAACAGGACCCCGCCTCGCCCTTCATGGCGCCGGGCGCCGGGCCGTTCCCGGTGGAGAGTCCGGTGAGCCTGGAGGACCTGGAACGGCTCTATCCCGCCGCCGCCGCCCGCGCCAAGGCCGAGCCGGAGTTCCGCGAGCGCGCCCGCCGCGCCACCGCCGAGCTGCAGTCGGGGCGCCCCGGCTACCGGGCGCTATGGGCGCACTTCGTGGCCGTCAGCCGCAGCGCCCTGCAGCGGGAGTTCCATGCGCTGGGCGTGGAGTTCGACCTCTGGAAGGGCGAGAGCGACGCCGACCCCCTGATCGCCGGCATGGTCGAGGAGCTGGCGGCCCGGGGCCTGCTGGTGGAGGACCAGGGCGCTCGGATCGTGCGGGTGGCCCAGCCCGGCGACAGGCGTGAGCTGCCGCCCCTGCTGGTGGTCTCCTCCGAAGGTTCGGCCATGTACGGCACCACCGACCTCGCCACCATCGTGGACCGGCGGCGGAGCTTCGATCCGGCCCTGATCCTCTACGTGGTGGACCAGCGCCAGGCCGACCACTTCGCCCAGGTGTTCCGGGCGGCCGCGCGGGCGGGCTATGCGGCCGAGGACGCCCTGGAGCACATCGGCTTCGGCACCATGAACGGGACCGACGGCAAGCCGTTCAAGACCCGTGAAGGGGGCGTGCTGAAGCTGCACGACCTGATCGCCATGGCCACCGACAAGGCCAGGCTGCGGCTGCACGAGGCGGGGCTCGGCTCCGAGCTGGCGCCGGCCGAGTTCGAGGCCACGGCCCACAAAGTCGCCATCGCGGCGCTGAAGTTCGCCGACCTCTCCAGCCACCGCACCACGTCCTACGTCTTCGACCTGGACCGTTTCACCAGCTTCGAGGGCAAGACCGGCCCCTACCTGCTGTACCAGGCCGTGCGCATGAAGAGCCTGCTGCGCCGGGCCGAGGCGGAAGGCGCCGCGCCCGGAGAGATCAGCGTGCGCGAACCGGCCGAGCGGGAGTTGGCCCTGGCGCTGGACGCCTTCGCCACCACGGTGCAGGAGGCCTACCACAAGCGGGCGCCTAGCTTCGTCGCCGAGCACGCCTACCGGCTGGCCTCGAGCTTCTCGCGCTTCTACGCCGCCTGTCCGGTGCTGGCCGCGCCGGACGAGGCCGTGCGCGCCTCGCGTCTGGCGCTGGCCCGCACCGCGCTGAAACAGCTGACGTGCGCGCTGGAGCTGCTTGGCATAGACACGCCGGAACGGATGTGACGCCGCCCGCGCGCGATGTGCGGGCCGCAAGCGACAGGGGATCGAGGATGCGCTTCACGAAGGACCACGAATGGGTGCAGGTCGACGGCGACACCGCCGTCGTGGGCATCACCGCCTACGCCGCCGAACAGCTGGGCGACGTTGTGTTCGTGGAGCTGCCCGAAGTGGGCAAGGCGCTCAAGGCCGGCGACAACCTGGCCGTGGTGGAGAGCGTGAAGGCCGCCTCTGACGTCTACGCGCCGGTTTCCGGCGAGGTCACGGAGGCCAATTCAGCGCTGGGCGAGGCGCCGGAAACGGTAGGCGAGGCGCCGGAAAGCGCCGGCTGGTTCGCCAAGATCAAGCTTTCCGATCCCGCCGAGGCCGACAAACTGATGGACAAGGCGGCGTACGAAAGCTTCCTGCAGACGCTCTGAGCCAGACCGGAGCGCCGTCCCGGCCGCTCAGGCTTAGGGCGCATTAGCCACTTGCGGCTATACCCTGTTGCGATGGTGAAATCCGGCCCGGGCATGGAGCTGAGGCTCGGCGCATGATCAAGCGCATGCGCCGCCTCTGGCGCGCCGTCCTGGTGACGCTCGGTCTGATCCTGATCCCGCTGGGCCTGGTGGGCGCGGTGCTGCCGACGCACCTGCTC
>CAXUEN010000029.1:11570-13554 GCA_964249945.1 uncultured Caulobacteraceae bacterium
TGCTGGGGCTGATCCTGGTGCTGCGCAACTCGATCCGCTGGCGGCGCCGCTTCATCCACATCCAGCGTCGCTTCCCCCGCTACGGCTATCCCGTGCGCCGGCTGCTGCGCGGCGAGGTGTGGCCTGTGGTCTGGCACGAGCTGCTGAGGAGCGAACGGTTCTTCGTTCCCAGGCGCTGGCATCGGCTGAGACGCACCCGCACGGCGTGGCGGATGCGGCGGGCGCGGCGGCGGAGGGCGGCTTGAAATCCTTTCCTCTTGGGGGAGGAGGCCAGCGAAGCTGGTGGAGGAGGCTGCACCGCCGTGTCGAGCATGGCGGAGCCCCCTCAGTCGGCTTCGCAGACAGCTGCCCCAAAAGGGAGAGCATCTGACCGCGCCACCTCCTCAGCTCTTCACCTTTACGTAGGCGCCCGGCGCATCCTCGATCACCGGCAGGGGACCCGCCGCCGGATCGCGCGCCGGGACCCTCCCGCCGGAGCGCACCCCCAGCCAGGCCGACCAGTCCGTCCACCAGCTCCCCTTGTGTTCCTCCGCCTCCGCCAGCCAGTCCTCCACCGTCTCGGGCAGGGCGGGGTTCAGCCAGTGCTGGTACTTGTCAGCCGAAGGCGGGTTGATGACGCCCGCGATGTGGCCGGACCCGGCCAGGGTGAAGCGCACCGGGCCGCCGAACAGCTTCGCCCCGCGATAGACCGAGCGCATCGGCGCGATGTGGTCCTCCCGCGAGGACTGGACGTAGACCGGCGTCTTCACCGTCGCCAAGTCCAGCGTGACGCCGCCGAGCTTCAGCTCGCCCTTGGAGAGCAGGTTGTCCTGGTAGAACTGGCGCAGGTAGCCCAGGTGCAACGCCTTGGGCATGCGCGTCTGGTCGGAGTTCCAGAACAAGAGGTCGAAGGCCGCCGGTTCCTTCCCCATCAGGTAGTTGTTGACGAAGAAGGACCAGATCAGGTCGTTGGCGCGCAGCATGTTGAAGGTGTCGGCCATGGCCATGCTCGGCAGCACGCCGTCGGCCGCATCCATCATCTTCTCGAGGTCCGCCAGCCGCGCGTCGTCCACGAACAGCAGAAGGTCGCCGGCTTCCGCGAAGTCCTGCTGGGCGGCGAAGAAGGTGGCGGACGAGATGACGTCCAGCCCCCGCGCCGCCATGTGCGCCATGGCGCAGGCGAGCATGGTGCCGCCGATGCAGTAGCCCACGGTGTTCACCTGGGTCGCGCCGCTCTGGCGGAGCGTCTGGGCGATGGCGGTGTAGGCGCCCTCGAACACGTAGTTGTCCAGCGTCTTGCCGGCCAGCGCCGGCCCCGGATTGACCCAGGAGGTCAGGAAGACGGTGTAGCCCTGGCCGGTCAGCCAGCGGATCATCGAATTCTCGGGCTTCAGGTCCAGGATGTAGTACTTGTTGATCCAGGGCGGGAAGATCAGCAGCGGCGTCTCGAGCACCTGCTCGGTGGTGGGGGAGAACTGCAGCAGCTGGAACAGGTCGTTCTGGAACACGACCTTGCCGGGCGCGGTGGCGACGTTCTCGCCCACCTTGAACATCGCGTAGTCGGTCTGGCTGATGGACAGTTTGCCGCCGCCGCGCTCGATGTCCTCGGCGAAGCGCTCCGCGCCCTTCAGCAGGCTGCCGCCCTGGGTCTCCAGCAGCGCCTTCAGGGCGGCGGGGTTGGTGGCCAGGTAGTTGGACGGCGAGAACGCGTCGGTGAGCAGCTTGGTGAAGAAGGCGACCCGGCGCTTGGTCAGGGGATCGACCCCCTCGGCGCCCTCCACCAGCGCGTTCAGCCAGCCGGAGGTGACCAGGTAGGACTGCTTCATCACGTCGAAGACGGGGTTTTCGGTCCAGTCGGCGTCCTTGAACCGCTTGTCGCCCTTGGTCGGCGTGGCCGCGGCGGGCGCGGCGTCGCCGGCGGCCCGGGCGGCGGTGACGCGCCACAGGTCCACATAACGCTCGAACAGGTCCGCCTGGGCGCGCATCAGCTTGTCGGGGCTGGACG
>CAXUEN010000030.1:0-13508 GCA_964249945.1 uncultured Caulobacteraceae bacterium
CTGTCTGCAACACGGCGCGAACGACTGGGGCGGCATATCGCCGGTCACCGTCGATCACGTGAACCCGGAGGCGGCGTGGCCAAGCGTCGAGACCCTGGCGGCGGCTACGGCGGCGGCGGGCCGCACGCTGGTGGAACGCACCGCGCTCATCCCCGCCTTCGCCCAGACGCCCGAACGCTGGACAGTCCCCTCCATCGCCACGGCGATCCGGCAGCGCGTGGACGGCGACGGCCTGTGCCGCGAGCCGGGCTGGACCGCAGGCTCGGGCGCTTCGTTCCCGATCCGGCCGCGCCAGCGGGTCAGTGCGGGCTCCCGCGGCCCCTTAGCGCAGGCGCTCGCCCGGTCGGCCGGCGGCGGGACGCTGCGCGAAGCCGAGATCGTCGCGCTGCTTGCGGCGCAGGGCGAGGAGGTGGACGAGGTCTGCGCCGCCGCCGACCAGATGCGACGCCGCCAGGTCGGCGCCCAGGTCACCTACGTGATCAACCGCAACATCAACTACACCAACATCTGCAACTATCGCTGCGGCTTCTGCGCCTTCTCCAAGAGCGCGGTGGACGACGTGGCGCGTGACAAGCCCTATGTGATCGACCCGGAGGCTGTGGCGGCCCAGGCCGTGGAAGCGGCGGCGGCCGGGGCGACCGAGGTCTGCCTGCAGGGCGGCATCCATCCGAGCTTCGACGGCGGGACCTATCTCTCGATCGTGGCGGCGGTGCGGGCCGCGGTCCCGCGGATGCACATCCACGCCTTCTCGCCCCTGGAGATCACCCACGGCGCGGCGACCTCCGGCGTGACGCTGGAGGCCTATCTTCGGACCCTGAAAGCGGCCGGCCTGGCCACGCTGCCGGGCACGGCGGCCGAAATCCTGAGCGACGACGTCCGTCAGGTGATCTGTCCCGACAAGATCGACGCCGCGGCCTGGCTCGAGGTGGTCGCCACCGCCCACCGGGTGGGGATCAGGACCACCGCCACGATCATGTTCGGCCACGTCGAGCGACCGCGCCACATCGCGATCCACCTGCTGCGGATCGCCGAGCAGCAGCGCCGGAGCGGCGGGTTCACCGAGTTCGTGCCGCTGCCCTTCGTGCACGACCGCACGCCGATCTGGCTGAAGGGCGGCGCCCGCGCCGGCCCCACGGCGCGCGAGACGCTGCTGGTCCACGCCGTCGCGCGCCTGGTCCTGGGTGGCTCGATCCCCAACCTCCAGGCCTCCTGGGTGAAGCTCGGCCTGGACGGCGCGGGCGCCTGCCTCGACGCCGGCGTCAACGACCTGGGCGGCGTGCTGATGAACGAATCGATCACCCGAGCCGCGGGCGGCCGCCACGGGCGCTCTGTGAGCGAGGCGGACATGCGGGCGACCATCGCCGCCGCCGGCCGGCCCGCACGCCGGCGCGACACCCTGTATGGCCACGCCGCCTGACGTCGGCCGGATCAGCCCTTCGACAAGCCGTTCCAGCGCGGACCCAGGCCTGCGTCCAGGCCGAACAGGTCCAGCGCGCGGCTGACGCTGTGGTCCACCATGGCCGCAAGGCTCTGAGGACGGGCGTAGAAGGCCGGGACCGGCGGCATCAGGATCGCCCCGATCTCCGCCAGACTCGCCATGGTGCGCAGGTGGCCGAGGTGGAGCGGCGTCTCGCGCACCATCAGCACCAGCCGCCGACGCTCCTTCAGCACCACGTCGGCGGCCCGCGTCAGCAGCGATCCGGTCGTGCCGCTGGCGATTTCGGACATGGTGTGGACGCTGCAGGGCGCGACCAGCATGCCGAGCGTCTTGAACGACCCGCTGGCGATCCGCGCGCCGATGTCGCCGACGGAGTAGCTGACCGTGGCCTTGGCGCGGACCGTCGCAACGTCCAGGCCGAGTTCCTGCTCGATGGTCAGGGCGCCTGCCTTGGAGATGATCAGGTGGGTTTCGACGCCTAGGTCCGCGAGCACCTCAAGCGCCCGCACGCCATAAGTCGCCCCGGACGCCCCGCTGATGCCGATCACCAACCGCTGCTCGGTCATCCGGTCTCCTTCGGGCGCGCGTCCGGTCAATGGGTGGAGGGCAGAGTGATGGCAAGGATCGGAAAGAATCTTCTGGAACCCGATGCCCGCTGTGCGGGCGCCGCCTCCATTGGGGTGGCCCTAAGCGGTTCTCCCGGCGGACTGCTGCTCACACGCCGCTGGCGTGAACGACCTCCCCGGCGGTCGCGAACCACGCGCCCGGCCGGCCCGCCAGTCGCGCCAGCAGGCGTTCGAAGGCGGTGATCCGGTACGGCAGGCCCATGATGTAGGGCGTCAGGTGCAAGGGCAGCATGCGGCCGCCGAAGCGGTCGACCTCGCCGTCCAGCCATCCGTAGGCGTCCTCCACCTGCTCGGCGTAGCTGTCGACGGACTGCTGCTGGGTGGTCAGGATCTGGCGGTCCGACAGCTCGTGGTTGATCGGCAGGCTGACGATCGGGCCTGACGCGGTGTCGAACCGGTAGGGCAGCTCGTCGTTGACCCAGTCGGTCATGTAGGCGAGACCCGCTTCCACCAGCAGCTTCGGCGTGTTCCAGCTCTGCGAGCGCGCGATGGAGTGCCAGCCCTTCGGCCGCACGCCCGCCACCCGCTCCAGGCTCGCCAGCGAGGCGGCGATCAGGGCGCGCTCGTCCGCCTCGGCCATGCCGCTGGCGATGGTCCCGTTCATGTCGGTGGAGTGGGCCACGATCTCATGGTCCGCCGCGACGATGTCGTGGATCAGGGACGGGTGGCGCTCGGCGATGGCGCCGTTCGCCGCGATCGTGGCGCGGACGCCGGCCTTGGCGAAGGCGTCGAGCAGGCGGTAGAGGCCGACCCGGGTCCCGTACTCCCGCGCGGTGTAGTGGCGGTAGTCGGGATAGGGGGTCTGCATGTGGCCGGGCGCCCGGAACGGCGTGTCGCTCGGCGTGATGGGAAACCATTCCAGGCTGACGAACAGGGTGACCGCAACCCGCTTGTCCCCCGGCCAGGCGACCGGCGCCCGGTCGAACAGGCTGCTCCACCCGTAGGCGTCGTGGTCCATGCCGTGACGCCGCCGGGGATAGTCCAGATAGCCGGGGTCGAGCGTCACGCCTGCGCCCCCGCCGGATAGCGCGCCGCGTCGGCTGTGACCGCGTCGTAGTCGTGCGCCAGGAAGTGCTCGGCGATCTCGCCGGACCGGGCGATCCAGGCCCGGCCGTCCGCGGCGATGTGGCGGAGCACCGCCTCGAAGGCGCCGATCCGGTGCGGCTGACCGATCAGGTAGGCGTGCAGCGGGATGCACATCACCGTCCCCGACGCCGCGCCCTCCTCCGCCAGCCGGTCGAACTGGCGGATCAGCGTCTGCGCGTACTCCCGCGGGCTCATGTTGTAGATGAAGAAGCCGTAGTGGTCGTTGACCTCCAGGCTGTAGGGCATGGAGATCAGCCGGCCCTGGCGCACATGGACCGGGGCCGGCTGGTCGTCGTGGTACAGGTCGCAGGTATAGGTCAGGCCGTACTCGGCGATCAGGTCCAGGGTGCGCGGCGTGTGGGTCAGGGCGGGGGCGAGCCAGCCCCTGATGCGCTGGCCGGTCGCGTCCTCGACCGTGCGGATCGAGTCCTCGATGATGGCGCGCTCCTGCGCCTCGTCCATCCCGTAGCTGTAGCGGGTGTTGTAGATGCCGTGGCTGAAGAA
The DNA here is from genome assembly GCA_964249945.1 of uncultured Caulobacteraceae bacterium. Taxonomy (GTDB): domain Bacteria; phylum Pseudomonadota; class Alphaproteobacteria; order Caulobacterales; family Caulobacteraceae; genus CAHJWH01. The sequence goes on from CAXUEN010000030.1 coordinate 3,655, forward strand.
CTCCCAGCCCAGCCCATTGGCGTGGGCGACGATCTCGGGATGGTGCTGGCACATGGCCACCGACAGCGAGACCGAACCCGGGAAGCCGTGCCGGGCCATCACCTCGGCCAGCCGGAAGTGCCCGACCCGGTTGCCGTAGTCGCGGTGGCCATAGCCGACGACGTCGGGGTGGGGACGCGTCCAGCTCTTGCGATGCGGGTTGGGCGGCGGGTCGATCTCGTAGAATTCGATGTTGGGCGACACCCAGACCGCCACGCTCTTGCCGTCCGGCCAGCGGATGGGGTGGCGGTCGCGCCAGGGGCGGAAGTCGTAGAGGCCCGGATCGCCTGAGCCCTCGCGCATCAGCGGGCCTCCAGCCAGGCGAGCACCGCCTGCACCGGGACCACATCGGCGTACTTCAGCTGCAGGTCAGTAAGGTTGGCGTAGTGATAGCTCTCGTGCTTGTCGGCGGTGGTCTCGATGGGCACGATGGTGCGGTAGCCGTGGCTGAGCGAGTCCACCGCGGTGGCGCGCACGCAGCCCGAGGTGGAGCCGCCGGTGACCACCACGGTGTCGACCTTGTGCCAGACCAGATAGCTGGCCAGCGGCGTCTCGTAGAAGGCCGACGGCATCCGCTTCACGTAGATGGCGTCCACCACAGGATCGATGTCGCATCGGTCATCGAAGGCGTGGCGGCGGCTGGGGACCTTGATGTTCTGCAGCGAGTCCGGCGTGTCGGTACGGACGCCCCAGACGCCCGCGTCGCCCGCGTCGTCCTTGTAGCCGACATGGGTCCAGACCACGGGCATTCCCCGCGCCCGCGCCCGGCCGCTGACGGCGTTGACGTACTCGATCTGGCGGGGGTCGGTCTCGTAGGCGGTCTTGAACTCGTCGATGCGGGTGTAGGCGTTCTGGAAGTCCACGTTGACGATGGCCAGCTTCTCGCCGAACCCGAAGCGGCTGCGCGTGGGCGCCCCCATCAGCTCCTCGAAGATCTGTCTGGCCGTGCGGCCGTCCGAAACCATCTTCGTACCGAGCGTCATCTTCCGCCCTCCTAGGCCGCGAGCTGGGTGGCGGGCCGAAAGCCCAGGGGAACGCCGGCGTCGGGCAGGAAGCCGTACATCTCCACCCCCGCCAGGCTCCGCTCGACCATTCTTCGGGTGTCCAGCAGCCGGTCGAGGTCGATGCCCGTGCGCAGGCCCATGGCCTCCAGCATGTAGACCAGGTCCTCGGTGACGATGTTGCCCGAGGCGCCGGGCGCGAACGGGCAGCCGCCGATGCCGCCCAGCGACGCGTCCAGCGTGGTCAGCCCCGCATCCAGCGCCGCCAGCCCATTGGCGAGGCCGAGGCCCCGGGTGTTGTGCAGGTGGATGCCGGTGAGCGCCTTCGCCCCCACAGCGTCCCGCACCAGCCGGATCAGGTGGCGGACCGCCCGGGGATCGGCGTAGCCGGTGGTGTCCGACAGGCCCACCTCGTCGCAGCCGGCGGCCATCAGGCCCTCGGCCAAGCGCGCGATGGCGGCGTCGGCGATCGGCCCCTCCAGGGTGCAGCCGAAGGCGGTGGACAGGCTGCCCTCGAAGTGGGGGCGGCGCGCTGCGGGCAGGTCGCGGATCATCGCTGAGATGGCCGCCGCCGCCTCCAGCACCTGGGCGTGGGTGCGGCGCAGGTTGGCTAGGCTATGGGTCTCGGAAACCGACAGGGGCAGGGTCAGCTTGTCCGCGCCGGCCGCGATGGCGTCCGCTGCGCCGCGGGCGTTGGGCGTCAGGACCGCCACCGTCAGGCCGGGGATCGTCTTGGCGTAGGCGACGAGCTCGGCGGTGTCGGCCAGCTGGGGCAGCAGCCTGGCGGGAACGAAGCTGCCCACCTCGATCTCGCGAACGCCCGCCGCCGCCTCGGCCGCGACCCAGGCCTTCTTGGCGTCCAGCGGCATGATGGCGGTCAGCGACTGCAGCCCGTCGCGCGGGCCGACCTCGCTGACCAGGACATCGATCGCCATGCCGCCTCGCGCCGCCTTGTCTTATTGTCCTGTTTCTATATCAATTGCCCGCGGGCTGTCGAGTCCGCCGACGCCCTTCCGGAGGACGCATGGACAAGGACGCCCTGCCGCTCTCCGGCCTTACGGTGATCGAGTTCACCCACATGGTTATGGGTCCCTCCATCGGCGTGATCCTGGCGGACCTCGGCGCCGACGTGATCAAGGTCGAGCCGCCAGGAGGCGATGCAACGCGCGGCCTGCTCGGCTCCGGCGCCGGCTATTTCCCCATGTTCAACCGCAACAAGCGCTCGATCTGCCTGGACCTGAAGCATCCCGGAGGCGTCGCCCTCGCCCGGCGGCTGGTGGGGGGCGCCGACATCCTGGTGGAGAACTTCCGACCGGGGACCCTGGCCCGGCTTGGACTCGGTTATGACGACATGGCCGCGGCCAATGCGGGCCTCATCTACTGCTCCGCCAAGGGGTTCCTCGCGGGGCCGTACGAACAGCGCACCGCGCTGGACGAGGTCGCGCAGATGATGGGCGGGCTGGCCTACATGACCGGGCCGCCGGGCCGGCCGCTGCGCGCCGGCGCCTCTGTGATCGACATCGCCGGCGGCATGTTCGGGGTGATCGCCATCCTGGCGGCGCTGGAACGGCGACATCGTACCGGCCGCGGGGCTGAGGTGAAGTGCTCCCTCTTCGAGACCACCGCCTTCCTGGTCGGCCAGCACATGGCGCAGAAGGCGGTGACCGGCGAGGCGGCCCGACCCATGCCGGTGCGCATCTCGGCCTGGGCCATCTACGACGTGTTCGAGACGCGCAACCCCGACGAGCAGCTGTTCGTGGGCGTGGTCAGCGACGGCCAGTGGCGCGCCTTCTGCACCGCTTTCGGACTGGAGACCCTGGGCGCCGACCCGGCGCTGGCCCGCAACAACCAGCGGGTGCTGGCCCGCGACACCCTGCTGCCCCAGATCCGCACCCTGTTCAAAGGCTTCGACCGGGCGGCCCTGGTCGAGAAGCTGGAGACCATCGGCCTGCCATTCGCGCCCATCGTGCGACCGGACGAGCTGTTCGAGGACGCGCACCTGACCGCGGCGGGCGGTCTCGTCGACGTCACCGTTCCTGGCGGCGCGGCGACGCGCCTGCCGGCCCTGCCGATCGAGATCGACGGCGGCCGCCTGGGCCTGCGGGCGGACATCCCCGCGCCCGGGCGCGACGGGGCCGCCATCCTGCGCGGCCTCGGCCTCTCCGACCGTGAGATCGCCGGCCTGGAGGTCGCCAGTGGATGACGCCTCACCCCGGCTCCGGACGCGCGCCGCCCTGCAGGTCGACGCGCAGGCGATAGCGGGCGGCGCGGTAGTGCGCGATGGTGAGCAGCAGGGGCCGGCCGCTCACGTCGAAGACCTGCCGGTCGATGCGCAGAACGGCCGCGCGGGGCTCCAGCTCGAGCGCCGCTGCCAGTTCAGGGTCGGCGGACAGGGCCGAGATGGTCTGACGGCCACTGCCGATCCGCGCGCCGGACGCGCGCAGCAGCTCGAGCATCGGCGTGCGGGTCAGGGCGCGCCGGGTCAGCACCGGCGCCAGATCGGCAGGGGTGAAGCTGGTGATCCGGCCGAGCGGCAGCAGGTCGCGCGAGCGGATGCGCACGGCGCGCAGCACCTTGGTCCCTGCGGCGACCTGCAGCGCCTCGGCGACCGCGTCATCGGCCGGGGCCAGCTCCAGCTCGCTCACCCTCACCCCGGTGTTGCGCCCGAAGGCCAGCAGCGACTCCACCGCCTGGTCGATGTTCGCCTCGATGGGCGGGAGGGCCGCCTTGTAGGTGACGCGGGTGCCGATCCGCCGCCGCCGCTCGACCAGGCCGTGTTCGGCCAGCTCGTCCAGCGCCCGTTTGGCGGTGATCCGCGACACGCCGAACCGCTCCGACAAGGCGTGCTCGGTCGGCACCGCCGTCCCGTCGGGCCGCGCCCCCGATACGATCTCGTCGCGCAGGGACAGGAACAGCTGATGGTACAGCGGCACTGCATCCTGTCGCCTGAGCTCGCCCATCGCCGCCCTCGCCCGCCGCTCCGCCGAGCGCCTGTCCCTACACGATCCGAACGGTCCGCCACCGCGGCTTTTGACCTGAAACCATGGCAACTGTCGGCGCACCCGCTGCAAGGGAGCCCCTGAGCGTGGGACGCACCCTGTTCGAGAAGATCTGGGACCAGCACCGTATCGCCGACCTCGGCGACGGGGCCGAGCTGGTGCTGATCGACCGCATCCTGCTGCACGAGCGCACCGGCGGCGTGGCGCTGGAGAGCCTGGAGGCGGCCGGGCGGCGCGTGAGCGATCCCGCCCAGGTGTTCGCGACCATGGACCACGTCGTGGACACCCGCCCCGGGCGCACCGACGCCACCACCATGCCGACCGGATCGGCCTTCATCACCGCCACGCGCCAAGCGGCGCGCGCGGCAGGCATCCACCTGTTCGACCTTGGCGACCCCGGCCAGGGCATCGTCCACGTCATCTCGCCGGAGCAGGCCATCGTGCTGCCCGGGCTGACCCTGGTCTGTCCCGACAGCCACACCTGCAGCCAGGGGGCGCTCGGCGCCCTGGCCTGGGGCATCGGGTCGACGGAAGCGGAGCATGCGCTCGCGACCTCCAGCCTTCGGGTGCGCAGGCCCGCCACGATGCGGATCACCGTGTCCGGACGCCTGGGCGAGGGCGTCACCGCCAAGGACCTCGCCCTGCACCTGCTCGGCCGCTTCGGCGCGGCGGGCGCCAAGGGCGCGGTGGTCGAATATGCGGGCGAGGCGGTCCGCGCGCTCGACGTCGAGGCCCGGCTGACGCTGTGCAACATGGCCACCGAGGTCTCCGCCTTCTCGGCCCTGATCGCGCCCGATGAGGTGGTGTTCGACTATCTGCGCGGCCGCGCCTTCGCGCCGAAGGGCGAGGCGTGGGCGGCGGCGGTCCGACACTGGCGCACGCTGGCCAGCGATCCCGACGCGCGCTTCGACGCCGAACTGGCCTTGGACGCGGCAGAGGTGAGGCCCATGGTCAGCTGGGGGACCAGCCCGCAGCAGGCGACGCCGCTCGGACGCCTGACGCCGACCGCCGGCGAATCCGTCCACGACACGCCGGAAAGCCACGCCCGCGCCCTGGACTACATGGGCCTGCAGGCCGGCGAGGCGATCGAAGGCCTGCCGATCGCCGCGGCCTTCATCGGCTCGTGCACCAACAGCCGCCTGTCGGACCTGCGCCGCGCCGCCGCCATCCTGCAGGGCCGCCACGTGGCGAAGGGCGTGCGGGCGATCTGCGTGCCGGGATCGAGCCGGGTCAAGGCCGAGGCCGAGGCCGAAGGCATCGACCGCATCTTCACCGAGGCCGGGTTCGAATGGCGCGAGGCCGGCTGCTCCATGTGCTTCTTCGCCGGCGGCGAGAGCTTCGGCGCCGGCGAGCGGGTCATCTCCTCCACCAACCGCAACTTCGAGAGCCGACAGGGGCCGGGCGTCCGCTCCCACCTCGCCTCGCCGGAGACCGTGGCGGCGTCCGCGATCCTGGGCCGCATCGGCGGCGCCGACCGGCTGGGCCCGCGCCCGTGACGCCCTTCACCACCCTGACCGCCATCGCCGCGCCGCTGCTCCGCGACAACATCGACACCGATGCGATCATCCCTTCGCGCGAGATCACCGCCGTCTCCAAGACGGGACTGGCCGACGGACTGTTCGCGGGCTGGCGCTACACCGCCATCGGCGGCCGCACCCCCGCCGCCGGCTTCGTCCTGAACCACCCGGCCTACCGCGGGGCGCACATCCTGCTGACAGGCGCGAACTTCGGCTGCGGGTCGAGCCGCGAACATGCCGCCTGGGCGCTGGCCGAGTACGGCTTCCGCGCCATCGTCGCGCCCTCGTTCAACCCGATCTTCCGCGGCAACTGCGTCCGTAACGGCATGGTCCCGGTGGAACTCGCCGCAGACGTCATCTCAGCCCTCGCGGTGGAGCTCGGCAGCGATCCGGCAGCACGTCCCGTTTCCATCAATCTGCCCGCACAGCGGCTGACGACGTCCACCGGCGCCGCCTACGGCTTCGAAATCGAGCAGGAAGCCAAGGCGATGCTGATCTCGGGCCTCGATGCGATCGACCTGACCTCTCGGCGGCGGAAGGAGATCGCCATCTTCCGGGCCGCCGACCGACGGGCGCGCCCCTGGGCCTATCTGGAGGCGAATGATGGACGCTGAGCTGGAGGTTCACCCGCACGACACCCTCGTCCCGCTCGAGACATCGCTGAAGCAGGCGATGCGGGCGCTCGCCAAGGCGGTCTCGCTCATCAGCTGTCGCTCCCTGGACGGCGCGCGCTGGGTGATGCCGGCCACCGCCGTCACGCCGGTCAGCATGGAGCCCCCCTCCATGCTGCTCTGCATGAACCGCGACGCCTCGTCCTATCCGGCGATGGCCAGCGGCGTAGCCTTCGCCATCAGCATCCTGCGCGCCGGGCAGGTGGACATCGCCCGCCGGTGCACCGGATCGGCGAACCGGGCGGCGCGCTTCGACCAGGGCGACTGGCGCGAAGACGTCCACGGCACGCCCTATCTCGCCGACGCGATGGCCGTGGTGATCTGCGCGGCGGACCAGCGCATCGGGTACGGCACCCACGACATCTTCATCGGCAAGGTCAGGAACGTCCTCGTCAACACGACGTCCGACCCGCTGATGTACGCCGACGGAGGTTATACCCAGCTCGCCGTGCAGGGGTTGGGCCAATGACAAGCCTCGCCGAAGCCGAGAGCTTCTTCGCCCGCTACTCCGCGGCCTGGGACGGCGTCGTCGCCCCGCCGATCCTGGCCTTCTGGGACCGGGCGCGCTTCCAATACTACAAGGCCGAGGAGGTCAAGCGCTTCTTCCACGACTTCGCCGAGCTTGAGGCCTACTTCGTCGGCAACGAAAAGCTGCACAAGGCGGTGCGGCTGCGCTTCAGCGAGTTCGCGCTGCGGCCGCTCAGCGCGCCCTACGCAGTGGTCACTATGCGGATGGCATGGCGCATCGCCTTCCTCGACGACGCGCCGGGATCGCTGGCCGGCGCGATCATGGGCGGCGACAACCACATCCTGGCCCTTCTCGCCGTCGAGGACGGAGAGATACGCCTGAGCGGCTGGAGCGAGACGCCCGACGCGCCCATCACCTACATGCGCGACCTCTACACCCGGCGCGCCGAACTGGAGCCGCCCGAACTCGGCGGCTAGCTGGGTGGGGCGCCCTGCACCTCCGCCTCCCGCGTGCGCCAGTCGCGGGTGGCGAGCCGCTCCTCGATGGCGGTGCGGGTGACCAGCCGGCCGCCCCGGATCCAGTGCCACGTGCGGCAGCGGGCCTGGCCGTCGTCGGCGAGCTGGATCATCTCGTACAGGTACAGGTCGGGATCGCCCGTGCGCTCCCAGTGCAGCACCACGGTGCGATGATGGGTGTCGAAGTCGAGTTCGCCCGCCCAGCCCTTGATCAGATCGTTGTCGAACCAGATGCGCCGGTCGGCGTAGCTCGCCTTGAAGTCGCGCACCTCCCGCCGGCCGTCGGCCCAGACGTAGAGGTTGGTCTGGTGGTAAGGGAAGGCCGCATCCTCGGGAAAGCGGCAGATCAGCAGCGAGCTGTGCGCGTCGAGCAGGCGGCCCTCGGGGTCGTAGTGGCGATAGCTCCCCTCCCACGCGCCTTCGTGGCGCGCCAGCACCGGCATGTCGTCCTTGATGCCCATCAGCCTGTCCTCGCCCGTCGGCGCATGGTTTCGAACTCTCGCGCAGGTTGTGTCTCCGCCGAGCGGCGAGATGGATGAACTGGCGACGGATTTTGGCCCGACGGCGCCGATCGCGGGCGGCCAGCCATCGTCTACATGTCCCGCAACTGGCGGCTGATCTCTTCCATCGGCGGCTCGTCGGAGCCGGTCGCCTCCACCTCCTGCTGCAGGCCGCGCATGATGCGGGCGATGTACTGCTGCACCAGGACGCCACGCTCGTAGCCCGCGGCTCGGTCGGGCGCGTAGGACTCGATGTCGGCGCGGGTGAGGGCGCCGTTCGCCTCCAGTAGCCGCTCGACCGTGTCGAGCCGCTCGCGCATCACCGAGACTTCGCCGACCAGCGCCATCAGCATGGACATCATCCAGTCCTGCCGGGGATCGTCGAAATAGGCCGGACGCCGTCCCTTGGCGCGCGCGCCGGAGCGGCGGATCCAGTCGATCGGATCGCTCACGGAGCCGGCTTCCAGGCGCCGTAGGCGTTCCACACGGCGGCGCGGCCGTGATCCTCGGCGGCGTCCTCGGCCGCGGGCGGGAACACCTCGCGGTCGACCACCGCGCGCACCCCGGTCACGAACAGGCTGTCCCGCGGCAGGCCGGCCTCGACCATGACATCCTTCAGGTCCAGCCCGTGCATGGCCGACCAGAAGGGCTCGTTGTTGTTGAAAGCGTCCCAGTCCCGGATGAACTGCTCGTAGAGCGGCATGTCGTCCGAATACTGGGGCTGTTCGAGATGCAGCGTCAGCCCGCCGGGCGCGAGCACCCGCACGACCTCGCCCATGATCTTGGGCAGGGCCGAGCTGGACAGCTCGTGCAGGTACATGGTCGTCTGCACCCAGTCGTAGTGGCCATCGGGAAAGGCCGACATGTCCTCCGCGTTCATCTGCACGAAGTGCAGGTTGTGCGCGCCGAGCGCCTGGGCCCTGGCGTGGCCATAGCGCAGCACCGGCGCTGCGGTGTCGATCGCCACCACCTCCGCCTCCGGGAAGGCCAGGGCCAGCGGCGCCACGTTGTGGCCGACGGTGGAGCCGAGATCGAGGATGCGGCGGGGGCGCCAGCCGGGCCGCTCGCGCCGCACCCAGTCCACCAGCGCCTGGCCGCCGCCGTCGGACAGGGCGCCGAGGGCCCCGGCCGCGGTGGCGAAGATTCCGCAGTCATAGTTGGCGCCGGCCGACACGTCGCCCGCCCGCTCCTCGCCGTGGTAGGAGCCCGGCATGCAGTGGATGTCGACCAGGGTCTGGTAGGGCGGCGTCGCGACCGCGGGGTCGAGGCGCAGGGTCGGCCGTCCAGCGTTCAGCCGGGCCGCCGTCGCATCCAGATCGTCGAGCTGGCGCAGCACCATGGCCCGGCCATTCTGCTGGCGCATCTCCATGGAGTTTCGCTTCAGCGAGGACCAGAAGCGGTGCCAAGGATCTTGGTCCATGCCGGCCTTGACCTCGCTGCGGTCGGCGGGCTCCCGCCCGTGCGCCGCGACGAAGGCGGGCAGGACGCGCGCCTCGTAGGCCCGCTTGTTGCCGGGGCCGAGCACGCCCGAGACGTACTTGTTGAGGTTGGCGAGGAAGTCGAACCGCGCGGCCTCGTCGTGCGACGGCCTGGGGAACATCTCGTGCCGGGTGACCGCGGTGTAGGGGGGCGCGACGTCTTCCTGCTGGCTCACGGCATGGGCTCCAGGCTCTAGCCGTCAGGGATAGCGGCGGTGAGGCCCGTGATCCCGCCGGAGGCGGCGGCCGCCCGCACTGCGGACGCATCGGCCGCGATTCCGCCGGCGCCCAGGCGCGGATAGCGCCCGAGCGTCAGGAGCAGGCCGCCCCCCACCGCGAACATGCCCATGGCCGCATAGAGGATCGCGCCGTAACCGCCGGTCGCGTCACGCACCGCGCCGTACAGGATCGGCGACAGGGCCGAGCCGATGCAGAAGGGGATGTAGAGGAGGCCGTAGATCTTGCCGTAGTGCGCCAGCCCGAAATAGCGCGAGGCCAGATAGGCGATCACGTCGGATTCCGTCCCCGTGGCCACCCCCAGCAGGAAGCCGCCGAGCGTCAGCGCGCCGAGCGTCGCGCCCGCACCACTCAACAGCCAGCAGGCGAGCGCCGGCAGCAGCAGCACCGGAAACGCCACTCCCGGCGCCCAAAACCGGTCGAACAGC
>CAXUEN010000031.1:0-5599 GCA_964249945.1 uncultured Caulobacteraceae bacterium
GATCTACACCCACGTGACAGGGGAGCGCCTGCGCCGGACGGTGGAGACGGCGCACCCGCTGGCGAAGGGGTGAGCCGCCGCAGCCCGTCGAGGGCGCGGGTCAGGCCGGCGGAGCCTGAGCGGGCATCGTCGCCTGGCCTCCCGCAGGCTTGGCGCTGGGGTTCGCCGCTTCCATCGAGGAGGTCCGCACGGCGAACCAAGGTCGAAGCCGCTCCAGCGCCGCTTCGACCTGTCTCGTGGCCACCGCGAAGCTGAAGCGCATGAAGCGTCGCCCGTCGACGGGATCGAAGTCGAGGCCGGGCGAGGTGGCCACCCCCGTCTCCCGCAGCAGGCGCTTGCAGAAGGCCAGGCTGTCGTCTGTCAGGTGGCCAACGTCGACATAGATGTAGAAGGCCCCGTCCGGCGGCGCGATCGAGGAAAGGCCGAGCGAGGGCAGGGTGCCCAGCAACAGGTCCCGGTTGTGGCGGTAGACTTCGAGATGGCCGTCCAGTTCTTCGCGACAGTCCATCGCCGCGAGCCCGGCGTGCTGGCTGAGCGAGGGCGCGGTCAGGAACATGTTGCCCATGTAGGCGCGCACGCGCTCGATCTCGGCCTGCGGGGAGAGTACCCAACCCAGCCGCCATCCGACCATGCTGTAGTATTTGGAGAAGCTGTTCACCACGGTCGCGTCGGGCGAGAACTCGAGCATGGAGGCGGCTGGCTCTGCGAAGCTGAGGCCATGATAGATTTCGTCAGAGATGACCTTGATCCTGCGAGCCCGGCAGAGCTCGGTGATCGCGCGCAGTTCATCGCGTGCGATGATGGTCCCGGTCGGATTGGCGGGGCTGGCGACGATCAGGCCCGCGGGCGCCGGATCCAGCCGGGCGACCGCCTCGGCGGTGAGCTGGAAACGCTCGGCCGGCCCGCAGGCGATCTCCACCGGCCGAAGGTTCAGGGCCTTGAGGTTGTTGCGATAGGCGACGTAGCCCGGACGGGCGAGCGCCACCCGGTCCCCGGCGGAGAAGCTGGAGATGAGGGCCAGGACCAGCGCCGGCGACGCGCCGCAGGTGAAGACGAACCGCTGGGGGGCGACCTCGACCCCGTACTGCTCGGCGTAGTGCCGGCTCAGCCGCGCCTTCAGCGCCGGGCTCTCCCAGTAGCCCATGCCGTCGGCGTCCAGGACGCGATGGGCGGCGGCGATCGCGGCGGCGGGTGCGCCGGTCGAGGGCTGGCCAAACTCCATGTGGATCACGTCTATCCCCTGGGCCTTCAGCTCGTGCGCCAGAAGGCTGATCTCGATGGCGCGGAAGGGTTCGATCTGATCGGTCATGGGCGGACGGGGTTGAGGGAGAGGTCCTGGTAGTCGAAGCAGAAGTCGGCCACGGGGGACAGTGGCTTCATGGTGACGCCGTCTCGGGCTGGAGGACCTGTCGCCCGCCGGGGCCGCCGCCCGGGGCGCACGCCGGTCCGCTCCGACATCGCGCCCCCGGTCGCGCGGCGAGGCTCGGCCTGCCTCCACTCCGGCCGGGGTTCGCTTGACCCTCCCGGCGGTCGTGACCTAGTCCGTCCTGCGGGCCCTACCTGCTTATTGGCGCGAGGGCGAGGGGACGGGGCCGTCATGTCGAAAGCCGTGATGACGGGCCGGCCTTACATCCGCCCCCTGTTCTACCAGGGCAGGCGGCGCTGACACCCACCGGACCGGTCGGCCAATGTATGTTGCACCGTCTCGGCCGGATCGCTCCTGAGACGAGGAGGACCGGCTTCGGCTCAGACGCGCTCCAGCACCATGGCGATGCCCTGGCCGACGCCGATGCACATGGTGCACAGCGCATAGCGGCCTCTGCGGCGCTGCAGCTCCTCGGTGGCGGTGAGCGCCAGGCGCGCGCCGCTCATGCCGAGCGGGTGGCCGAGCGCGATGGCGCCGCCGTTCGGATTGACGTGCGGGGCGTCGTCGGGGAGGCCCAGGCGACGCAGCACCGCCAGACCCTGGCTGGCGAAGGCTTCGTTCAGCTCCACCACGTCCATGTCGGCGACCTTCAGCCCGAGCCGCGCCAGGAGCTTCTCGCTCGCCGGCGCCGGGCCCATGCCCATGATGCGCGGGGGCACGCCCGCGACCGCTGTGCCGAGCACCCGCGCGCGGGGCGTGAGCCCGTGGCGCCGTACGGCCGCCTCGCTGGCCAGGATCAGGGCCGCGGCCCCGTCGTTCACGCCGGACGCGTTGCCGGCGGTGATGGCGCCGTCGTGCCTGACGATGGGGCGGAGCTTGCCGAGCGCCTCGACGCTGGTCTCGCGCGGGTGCTCGTCGCGGTCGACCTTGAGGTGGCCGCCCTTCTTCTGCGGGATCTCGACCGGCGTGATCTCGGCGGCCAGCCTTCCGCTGGCCTGGGCGGCGGCGGCGCGGCGCTGGCTCTCGGCGGCGAAGCGGTCCTGGTCGGCGCGGGTGACCTGGAAGTCGTCGGCCACGTTCTCCGCCGTCTCCGGCATGGAATCGATGCCGAACTGGTGTTTCAGCGCCTTGTTGACGAAGCGCCAGCCGATGGTGGTGTCGTAGACCGTGGCCTCCCGCGCGAAGGCGGTCTCCGCCTTGGGCATGACGAAGGGGGCGCGGCTCATGCTCTCCACGCCGCCGGCCAGCATCAGCTCGGCCTCGCCGGCCTTGATGGCGCGCGCGGCTATGCCCACCGCGTCCAGGCCCGAGCCGCACAGGCGGTTGACCGTCGTGCCGGGGGCGAGTTCGCCGAGGCCCGCCAGCAGGGCGGCCATGCGCGCCACGTTGCGGTTGTCCTCGCCGGCCTGGTTGGCGCAGCCCAGGATCACGTCCTCCACCGCGTCCCAGTCCACGCCGGGGTTGCGCGCCTTCAGCGCCCTGAGCGGGATGGCGGCCAGATCGTCGGGACGCACGGGCGCCAGGGCGCCGGCATAGCGGCCGATCGGGGTCCGCACGGCGTCGCAGATGAAGGCGTCGGCCAAGGGGGTCTCCTGAGGTTCAAGGACGGGTCCGTCCATCGCCCAACGCGAGGGTTCGGACGCCCGTTGCGGGCTGCGCGGCGGTGGCGTCCTCCTAGCGGTGAAGGACGGACTTACCAATAATCGTCCAACCAGTCAGTCTATAGACGAGACGTGGGGGGCCGCGGTGTACCAGACCGTCTCGTTCAATATCGCCGACGGCGTCGCCAGGCTCGTCCTCAACCGCCCCGACTGCCTGAACAGCTTCACCGTCGCCATGCACCGAGGAGGTGGCCAACGCCCTCACGCATGTCGAGCAGGATCACGGCTTTCCCGTCTGGGGCATGCTGGAGAAGCTTGGCCCGACGCTGCTTGCCGGCATGCCCGCGATCGTCAAGCCGGCCTTGTCCACTTATCGCTTGCACTTGGTCGTAAGGTGGAATTGCGTTCATCATGTAAAGGATCGATGGTTCATGCGCTACTATGCCGAGCATTAGGAGCGGACCCGGGAGCGGGTTCTGGCGGAAGCTGCCCCGGCGTTGAAGGCGGAGGGACCGCACAAGCTGGGCGTGGCCGAGGTGATGAAGGCAGACCGGAAGAGTCAGGGGACGCTAGGGGCCGTCCTGGAACGTGCGCATCCCATGGCGACAGCTGAAGCCCAAGTCACCGTCTTTGCCAAGCGACCGCTGGCGGGAGAGGTGAAGACGCGCTTGGCCGCCGAGATCGGCGGCGAGGCGGCGGCGCAGGTTTATCGCGAACTCCTGGCCGGTGTGATCCGCGAGCTCAGCGCGTCGATAGAGTGGGACTTCAGCCTCGCCGTGACGCCCGACGACGCGCTGCAGGACGACGAGGCGTGGCCGCCGGGAGCGCTGCGCCGTGCCCAGGGCGGAGGGGACCTCGGCGAGCGTCTCGAACGTGCCCTGGCCGAGGCTACGCCGGCGCGGCCGGTGCTGGTGGTGGGCAGCGACGTGCCGGGACTCTCGGCCGCCGCGGCCCGGGCGGCGCTGGATGGCTTGGCGGGGGCCGACGTGGTGTTAGGCCCCGCGCCGGACGGGGGCTACTGGGCGATCGGGACTCGTTGCGCGGGGCCGGCCGGCTGGCTCGCAGGCGTGCGATGGTCCACGCTCCATGCCCGGCAGGACACGCTGGACTGCGCGGCCGCCGTCGGGCTGGAGGCGGCGGTGTTGGACCTCTGGCTGGAGGACGTGGACGACCTCGCCAGCTATCGCCGCTGGCGCGGGGAGGCCTGAGGAATCAGCCGCTGCAGGACGCGCCGCCCAGCACGCAGAAGCGCGCGCAGTGGGGGTGGTTCAGCGCCACCGGCCGGTCCGCCTCCGCCAGGGTGGCGCCGAGTTCGAAGGCCGGCGTGTGGGGCAGCAGCGTGCAGGCGACCACGGCCGGGCGCGCGGCCCCCCGCCGCTTCACCACCATGCGCGAACTGGCGCACATGACGCTGGAGGGCGACCTGCCCAGCAGGCCCCAGCAGGCCTCGGTGATCTCCGGCACGTCGGCCTCTGCGTCCATTTCGGGAAACAGCACCAGCCGCGCCGGGTCGTGGGCGTCCACGCCCAGCCCCTCGCGGGCGAACAGGGCGGCGTAGGCGGCGCGGGTCTGCGCCTCGTCCTCGTCGGCCCAGAGCAGGCGCGCGGCCACCGCCAGGTCGAAGCCGTGGGCGGCGAGCCAGTGCAGTCCCTCCAGCGCCGGCGCCCAGCTCCGCACCCCCCGCACCGTCTCGTGGCCCTCTGCGGTATGGTGATCGAGCGAGACGCGCAGGCTGAGCCGGCCGGGGAAGCAGCGGTGCAGCGCCAGCAGCGGCTCGGCTGAGTGCTGCATCGGCCGCATGGCGTTGGTCAGCACCAGCGCCCGCCAGCCGCCGGCCAGCACGTCCTGCAGCATGGCGAGGAGGTCTGGGTTCATGAAAGGCTCGCCACCGGTGAAGCCGACCTCCTCCAGCTCCGCTCGGGTGAGGCGGGCCTCCTCGAGGAAGCGCGCGACCTCCTCGCGGGTGATGTAGGCCAGCGCGTAGTTGCGGGGCGAGGACTCGATATAGCAGTTCACGCACGCCAGGTTGCAGAGCGTGCCCGTGTTGATCCACAAGGTGCGCAGCCCGTCGAGCTTGACGTGGGCGCGCCGCTCGCCCGTGGCGGTGACGTCCGGGTCGCTGAACTTCAGGACGGGATCGGCCATCGCCGTCTCAGCTGCGCCCCGCCGGGCGGCGGCGCAAGGGGCGGCTCAGCGGTAGAGCCGCACCAGCCAAGCCGGCGATACGCCCAGCGCGTAAAGCAGCAGGATCGCCCCGTTCTTCGCTTGCCGCCAGACGAGGCCCTCGGCCTCGAAGCGGCGGGCGGAGGTGATCGCGGCGGCCTGGGCCTTGGCGAAGCCGCCTCGCCGCTTCAGCCGGCGGCGTATCGCGACATCTTCCAGCAGCGGCAGGTCGGGGAAGCCGCCCACGGCGCCGAAGGCGTCGCGTGTCATGAAGAAGGCCTGGTCGCCGAAGCTGGTCCAGTAGCTCTCCACTCGGCTGGCCAGGCCGTAGAGGTCGAGCAGGGGATGGCGCCGGTCGAAGCGGAGGCGGAAGCAGCCGGCCGACCCTCGCGCCAGCACCTCCGCCATCCGCGTCAGCGCATCCGGCGGCAGGCGGGTATCCGCGTGCAGGAAGAGGAGCACGCGGGCG